>JBJETC010000340.1:0-5486 GCA_051883115.1 Anaerovoracaceae bacterium | reverse complement strand
CGAGGCGGTGATCACTGTCGACGAAGAGATCGGCCTGCTCGGCGCCTACGCTCTCGACGCGTCTAAGATCCACGCGAGAAGGATGATAAACATCGACTCCGAGGAGGAAGGCATCATCACAGTAGGATGCGGCGGCGGATGCGAGGCAGACGTCATCCTTCCTGTAACGAGGGAAAAAAAGGAAGGCCTCAAGGTCACACTCACGGTCGACGGCCTCAAGGGCGGCCACTCAGGAGCAGAGATAGATAAGGAGCGCGGGAACGCCAACATCATCATGGGAAGAGCGCTCTACGACATCAGGAGATCAGTGCCGTTCAGCATCATAAGCGTTGCAGGGGGCACAAAGAACAATGCCATCTGCAAGGCTTGCGAAGCTGAGCTCCTCATAGAGAACAGCGACTATGAGAACATCGAGGACATGGTAAAGGTAGTAGACGCCGATCTGAAGCACGAATACAGGAATTCAGACGCCGGTGTCACAGTTTCGCTCAGGAAGGACGAGACAGGAAAATTCCAGACTCTCACAGAGGGATCACAGGAATGCGTCATGACACTCCTCATGAACGCGCCTCAGGGCATCCAGCACATGTCGACTGAGATTAAAGGACTCGTAGACACGAGCCTCAACCTCGGCGTCCTAAGCCTCGGAGCTGACGACGATGAGCTCTCCGCGAAATTCTGCGTGAGGAGCGCAGTTTCAAGCAGAAAGCACTACATCGTCGACAAGATAGACAGCCTCACTACGAGCCTCGGCGGATATGTGAATATCGTCGGCGACTACCCTTCATGGGAGTACAGGGATGATTCCCCGCTCCGCGACAAGGCTGTAGAAGTCTATAAGAAGCAGTACGGCGAGGATCCTCGTGTAGAAGCGATCCACGCAGGCCTCGAGTGCGGTCTCTTCGCAGGAAAGCTCGGAGATGACTTCGACGCCATCTCTATCGGTCCTGACATGGAAGGCGTCCACACGACGGAAGAAAAGCTTTCCATTTCGTCGGCAAAGCGCGTATGGACTTACGTCACGAACCTGCTTGAAGCTCTGAAATAGCCGCAGGCATCACGACTGAAAAATAATATAAAGCGATATAACGGCAAAACAAAAATCCAGTGATGAGGAGTCTTATCACTGGATTTTGCCGTATATGGATCCGTGATGCCGGACCTGATACTGATTCGTTATTTTACTTTTTATGTTTTTTCACTGCGTAGGCAGCAGCCGCTATCACGATCAGGGCTATACCGCCGATGATGAACGGCAGCGTCCCTCTTCCGCCTGTATCAGGCATTCCAGCCACTGTCGCGTCGAGGATCGTTATCGTGCCCGTGAGCGTGCCGTTGTCGCATTCCATCGTGACACCCGATCCCGTGCCGCTTCCTTCGTTGTCTATTTTTCCCGCACCCGGAGCGCCTTCAGGCAGATAGTATTTTATCTTTCCGTCAGAGCCGACAGTTATCTTTATGGCGCCTTCGATCTTAAGGTATCCCTGAGGAGCCTTCGTTTCCTTGAGATAGTACGTCCCGCCCGGTGCGAGCGCTCCTATCTCTGCTATGCCGTCATCACCTGTCGTAACGGTTATGGCATTGCCTTCTCCGTCCTTCACAGGCTTCGTGCACGCACTGTCGCTGTAAAGAGCGAACTCAGCGCCCTTCAGGACGATCCCGCCGTTCTCTGACTTTTTCAGTATGCGCACATTGTAGTTCAGCGTGTTCGTACCGGTGAGGATCGACGTCCCGCCATTGCCCTCTTTTATCTCGTGAGGAGAATCAACGAGGTACGGGTGGGATGAAGTAGAGGTGAACGTGTACGATGTCGCGAGGCCTCTCTCCTTAATCGTGTACGTATATCCGCTGTTAAGCGTCGTGGCTGACGGGCTCGATACCTTGAGTCCCGGGGAAATGTATATGTATTTTCTCCATACGTTCGGATTGTCCGGTGAAACGTCGTCCTTCGTGAGCGTTATCTCGCCGATCTTCGTTCCGTTCGCATAGATATCGAATGCTACGCTCGAACGGCTGTCATTCGACATGCCGCCGTCTTCCCAGACTTTCTGCACCTCGAGTCTGTCTACCATGAGAGGCATTCCCTCAGGGTTATCGAGGTCAAAAGTCTTGTCGTTATCTACGAGTTCAACGCCTGTCGAGCCGTCATCCGGCGTCACGAGCGTCTGCTTTATCGTGTCGTATGAGACGCTTGCCTTTCCGTTTGTCCTCAGGCGGTAAACGCCATTGCTGTCCTTGTATATCTGCTTTTTGACGTCATCGCTCAGCTGAGCGTAGGCGGCGTCAGGATCATCAGCGTTCCTGACGGCGACCATCTTGTCATAAGCCTCCTGATCCGGCCATACACGGAACTTAACGACGTATGTGACTCCATCTTCGAGTTCCGGCGTTTCCTTTCTCTGGAGCTTGCCGTTGACCGTCTGACGGGCTTCCGCGACATCCCATATGACCTTGCCGTTCTCGTATCTCGCGTCGCCTATACCGGCGGCTTCTCTCTCCTCGTCAGTCATCTCGACAGGGTTTTCGGCCGATCCGCCGTATTTCCCTCCGTATCTGTAGTACCTGAACTGCGGTTCATTCAGCGTGACATCGCTGCTCTTCGCGTCGAGCATCGTCATGCCGGTGATCTCGTCTGTCACGTGGACGTCGGCGTAGCTGTAGTCGACCATGATCTGGTTCACGATGTTCCGGAACGCATCGTTGAGAGACGTCCTGTCGGACGCGGTGTAATAATGGCCTGAAGGTGTCTTCGTCGATACCTGATCAGTATTGTTATACGCGTAATCAAGGAGCTGATGCATGCGCCCGATGTTGCCGAACGCGCTGACCGTGTAGAAGCTCGTGCCTTTGCGCACGAGAGCGCGGGCGTTGTCACGCGACTCCCAGTAGCAGCGGTCCATGTTATCCGTGCCCGATATCACATTCTGGGCGTAACTGTTGTTACCTGTATAGTAATAAACAGTTGAACTTACCTCGCAGCCTGTGCCGTAAATATCAAGAGGACCGGTATATCCAACGCCATGTCCTATGCTGTACGGGCTGTCATTTATGTACGAGCCGTAATAGTATCCCGCTGTGTTCCTGACAGTAGGGTTCCCGTCAGATACTAATATGACATAGTGTTTGGCGTCGGACCTTGTCTCGACATCGTAAGCTTTTTCGAGCGCGTCTTCCCAGTTTGTAGCGACACCATAGACAGTGCCTTGTAAATTCTTGAGCTCTCCGATATGGCTCTTTACTGTATCCTCAGTTATAGAATCGACCGTATTTTTAAATGTTCTCAGATCATTCGTGCTGTCCGATCCGCTAAAATCATGGATTTCAGCCGTGTTCCCGAATGTGACGAGCGACAGCCTCACTGAGTCGGGATTCTTTTTGTTCGGCTCGAGGAGCGATTCGGCCATCGTGTCTATAGCATCGCGCGCCACAGTGAGACGCTGCGTCTGGTCTGTGGCCGAGACATGGTTCTCGACCATACTGTATGAATTATCGTATATGATCGTGATATCGGCTTTCCCGGCCTCGTTCATGGACTTTGTCTTTCCCGTCACGCTGAGCGAGAGGTCGTATGTGCCGTCTCCGTCAGGATCTGCCGCGGTCGCGTTATGAGGCGTCAGTGTCTTTGAGGCCTCAGGCTGTCCAACGTCGACTGTATCGTCCCCGCTTTCCGCGTCGTTGTCATCAGGATCATCAGGGTTCGACAGGTCGTGGATAAAATATACGGCGCAGGCGTCCGCCGAGACGGCCACATTTCCGCTCTTGCGCTGACCGTGGCCTTTCAGCTTCATAGTCGCTTTATCTATGCCGAGGTAATATCTCCCCTCATAATAGTGGTAAATCTGGCCCGAACTCGTCCTGTACATGAACCAGCTCGTGTTTTCTGTCATGCCGCTGCCGTTGTAAGGCTGGATGTACTTCATGAGCGTGCGGTTCCCGATCTGATACTCTCCGGAATGGCCTTCGCCGGCGTACGCGTCGAGATACCAGTAGTACTGGTTCTCTATGTCCGCGATCTTGTCGTCACTGTGTCCGGCCTGATCGAATACTACATACGGGCTGGACGTGTCGATGCCGCGTACCGAGACAGGTGTGAGGCTGCCGTTCTGGTCTACTGCGTAATAGTCGCCGTCGCCTGCCGTCACTACCATCACGTATCCGCGCTTGTCCGTCTCTGCAGGCCAGCCGCTCTCGAGCGGCTCAACTGCCGTTCCTATTACAGAGAAACTTTCCTGCCTGAAGCTGACCGCAGATACGCGGTTTTTTTCGTCCTTGTCTTTTGTCGTAGCCGGATCGAGGACCTCAGGCTTTTCCTTGCCGTCTTCCTCAGCAAAATGCACGACGCGCATGCGCTGCTCGCCGGTGACTTCAATAGATTCGTCGTAGCGGATCTCCGTACGCACCTCGGCCTTCGGCTCTATCTCGTTCCCGTCAGCGTCTGTGATCGTGACGTCGAAGAAGCGTGCGCTGCTCAGCGGACGCTTCGTGTCGAGAGCTTCTCGTGAAGCTTTGTAATAATGCGTATATTCCGCCGTGCCCTCTTTGATCTCGCTGACTTTGAGCTTCGCTCCGGCAGGGATCCCGGCGTCTTCTGAATATGTCACGGTGACTTTGCAGGAATCGCAGTCCGCTTCAAGGGTATCTGTCCCGGCGTCAGACTTCCCGCTGTCCTCAGACCCATCGTTTTTATCTGATTTATCAGCGTCAGACTTGCCGTTTTCGCTGCCGGCCTTGTCCTGATCTTCTTTTTTCTCAGAAGGCTTCACTTCGCCCGATGTCTCGTCAGGCTCGCCGCTCACTACGCTGATGACAGGCTTTGCGTCACCGGACGGGCTGACGGCGGTTTTCTCCGCTGTTTTTTCGACCCCGGATCCGCCATTTCCCCCGTTTATAGCGAGAGCATCTTCATTCTGCTCAGCGAGGCCGCTGTCAAAAGCAGAGTCCGTGATGGCAGCTGTGCCGCCTTTTTCCGAGGCAGCCAAAGAAAGACCGTCAAGATCATCAGCGGTCTTGTTATCAAGTGTGAGCGCAGGAAGTACGAGCGCGTATGTTGTCGCAAATATTACTATCGCAGCGCATACAGTCAGCATTTTTAACCATTTGCGGTCCCGCGTCCGCTGACCTTCAAGCGCTGCGATCATTTTTCTGAGCATGTTCATAACACCCTCCCTGACAAGTCTCCATGCCCGAGCGGCCTTTTATCCGCACGCGTTCAAATGCTAAAGGAGCCATCTGATTCTGGAGGTGTCCGTAAAATATCAATACATTCAATCCCTTTTATATTTATCTTTATCATAAACTAAATATGTTTCGTTTACAATTATTTTATTTACTTCTATATGTTGTACATAATTCGATTTCTGTTATCCGAAATAATCATTTCATCCGGCCGCTTCCGGCAGACATCCCAATATACTGTAAAATGAATGTAAAAATGCAACATTTTCAATATATTAAGAAAAATAAATAAGTATATTGTGTGAATTTTT
>JBJETC010000339.1:0-5489 GCA_051883115.1 Anaerovoracaceae bacterium | reverse complement strand
AAGTCCTACCGACTTGATCTACTCGCACTGCGAAACTCAGCTTTTTATAAAGTTTCTCCAGCATTTCATCGCTTTCTTTATCGTTTCTTCTATAGCCATAAGCCGCCATGATCATACCTATCACAGCACTCTTTGACGGATATGGATCTGTCCGACGATAATTATAGTGTGAACCGGTTCCGTAAGATTGCATAGGTCCGGACAATTTCAAAAGTATCGTCTTCATTACTATTCACCAAAATAATTATATATGTCAGCACCCATATTCTTCATCATAGACTCCAGATCCTCTTCCTGCTTTCCGAGTACTTTTCTATCATCTCCGTCAAGTGAGATATAAAGAGTAGCTAACGGAGACTGAGTCATCCTTTTAACTTTTTCATGCTCAGCACAAAGGCGCTCGATCGAAGGCTCTACGTATCCGTTGTCGTTCTTTACAGGATTCTCAAAAGCAGTTACCAGATTGACAGGACGGTCACATCTGAGGTCTACCATAACAAAATCAGGTATGGTTTCATTCGCATATGAATGTATCATTCCTGTAGGCATAGAACAGACAAATGATTTGAGCAGAACAGCAAGAGAATCAATAACTGCATCCATATCTCCGCCCATCTGAGTGATAAATTCATGCACCGCTACATTCATCCATCATGTCGCGAACTTTCTTATACTCATTTATGACTTCAGGCCGATGGTGCGCGTCATCATCCTTCATTGATATTATCCCGAAATTTCTCCACATAGCATGATCATGCGGGAATTGTTTGGGCTCAGAATGTGGGATCCCTCCTTTTTTCTTCGTTTCCCATATCGTCATAGGCTCAAGTGACAATGAGCTGTCAAGAGCAGGGAGCTTGATCGAACCTATATAAACAGGCTCACTCTTGTTAATATCAAGGTTTGGATCTATGTAAACGAGCCTTGCAATGTTGGTGTAAAGTTCAGCGAGATTATCAGGCTGTCCGCCTCCAATAAGTTTCTGTGCTTCTTTTATCGTTCCTGTTTCCCATACAGGCTTCTGACTTTTAAGAAGGTAGTTCTCATTTGAATGAACAGGTATAAAATTAAAGATCAATGTCTCAAAGAGATTTTCGCCTTCGAGAAATATCCCGCCGAGCATGAAATCCCATCCGTAAGATGGGTGAAGACTTGAATTTTTTCTGATCAATTTGTTGATTTTATCGGATGCCCCCGGATATCCCTGGTACGTCAACAGCCATCTTGCCAATTCATCGATCTTCATGACATTTTTCTGATCTTCACATGCGTATGTCATAGGTGAAAACCATGAGAACCTGTTTGAGGTCTTACCATTTTCAGAAATCGTTCTATTTATCCATTTACCGTTTACGTTTCCGCTTAATACACTCTCGAAATTCTTTTGGGTAAGACCATATGAATCGTTTTCATTCCTTAATAAAGACTCTAGATCTGCCTTCGTTACCTGCATGAAAGGCTGCTTCTCATCCTGGAGATAGAACGCATCCTTGTTTCGTTCAAGGTATCTGATTATGACATCCGGAAATCTGCCCTTTTGCCAAAGATCTTTCTTAATATTTTTCAAATAATCAGTATATTGAGCCAGATCATCCTGGTTGAGATCATCCTCATCCAGCTCGCCGATCTGCCTCATACGGTCATCCAATCGTATATATTGGTTCGGTTCACCCTCTGCGTCATATCTGCTGAAAACTGTCTGTACTATGGACTCGAGAAGCCTGAGCACAGCAAAATCCTGAAACCCGGTTTCTCCGCATAAACACTTGTATTTATGCGCATTCGAAAACAGTTCGATCAGCGATACCCGGATCTCCTCGCTGCCGTTTAATGGCATTACCCTTATCCACGGGCTGTCTGTAAGGTTAAATTGTCCCATCGCCGCTCCTTTCTATTATTCTGAGGCCGTATATCTTGTCATATCTAAGCGTACAATTTCCCAGATCAAATTCACCATTTTCATCGAAAATCATGCCAAACGATCCTCTTAACCAAGGTTTACCGTTCCACTCAGGTAAATTCTCGCTATTATATTCTTTCAACCATTGAAAGATGTCTGTAATGCCGCTTCTTCGCACTATGGAAAGAGATAGTCTTAAAGTCTGCTGCGCAAGCTTTCTTGTTGTTTCAGGGTCATCCAGATCACCTGATATGTCATCTGCACTCCCGAAGATCCCATATCCATCTCCTGTTTTTCTTACAGCGATCACTTCCACTGTTTCCTGTATATCACGTACCTGGGCTGAAGCCCTCTCTTCGTTCACATCCAGGTCTGAATCCTTAAGCCATCCAATCATATTATTATCAGGCCTGATCCTTAACCTCGGCTGACGCAGTCTGAACTGCCCCGCCTTATCCCTCTCTCGCTTCTGAAAACTGCTGTGCTCTTCCGCGCTTTGTTCGTATTTACTCTTTAATTCATCCGGCAGTTCAAGTTCGGAGTCTGAATATACCTGCTGTACAAGCACAGGTATATCTGAAGGTATATCGATTTTGTCTCCTAGAAAATACTGAGTTCTTGTAAGATAATAATCACCATATACAAAAGAGGACCCTTTGTTGAATTCAAGTTTTTCACTCGTGCCTGATATATATGCTGTCGGTACTCTGAATGCGTCGGGTCTTGTTACTTCCCTGTTTCTCTGAAGCCTGCCTATCCTCTGAATGAGGAGGTCGACAGGGCATAGATCACTTATCATCACATCGAAGTCAATATCCAGAGACTGCTCTATTACCTGTGTCCCGATAATAGCCATGCCTCCGGCAGGCCGATTCCCGTTTTTCCCTATCATTTTCATCAGATCATCTTCCTTTTCCAGACGATCTGTAGATATAAACGCAGAATGAAGCAGCCTTACCTTATCGTTTCCAAAACGGTCTGCGCACTCTCGTGCCAGCATCTGAGCCCTTTTTACCGTATTGACAAAGATGCCTGCTATACCACCATGGTTCATGCACTCTTCAGTTTTATCAAGGACTTCATCATCTGAAATGTATTTTATTTTTACGATTTTATGCTCTTCCCTGTGGAAATCGGTAAAAACGTCTATCTTTTTACCATCCGTAAAGCTTACAAGCGGATATGCATGAGAATCCAGTTTATCAATATAGGAAGAAAAGTCCCTGTTAGCCATGTTTTTCCCGCGCAGATAACTCTTGATCAGCGATTTTCGCTTTTCTGACGGGAGCGTAGCTGATAATAAAATCACCGGGACATCATATGATCCCATCCATTGCAAAGCCCTTTCGAGATACTGCTGCATATATGCGTCATAAGCATGCACCTCGTCAATAATCACGATTTTCTGGCTGAATCCAAGATGTCTCAGCGCAAGATGCTTTTGCTTAAGCGCAGCAAGAAGGAAATTATCCACAGTCCCCACAACGAAGTCATCCAACGCTGTTTTCTTTCTGCCGGAAAACCACTCATTCACAGATACTGACCCTTCGTTGCCTTCATCGATGTCAACCTGCTCTGCGAGTTCCTGCATCGTCTTATTCAAGGCCGCATTTCCGTGTGCCAGTCTGACAGAAGCATTTATAATACCTTCACTTTTTAATGTTTTCAGCCATCCAACAACTCTTTCGAACATGCTGTTAGACGTAGCCTGTGTCGGCAAGCCAAAGAAAAGACCATTGCGTCCTGTCTTACGCGCTATCTGCTCGGCTGCAGCAAGAGCAGTTTCAGTTTTTCCACACCCCATCGGAGCTTCTATAATGATCATGCCAGGCTGCTCTATATGCTCGATAGTCTCATATACAGCCCTCTGTGTCTCTCTTGGATCGAAACCAAACCTGTTATTATATAATTCTTCGCATGAATAAATATTGTCTGTTTTGAAGCTGCTATTCCAAGCCCATTTATCCATGCCCCGGGCAAGCCGCTGTTTATCGTCGACCGTAGACTCATCTATATCGAGCAGCGAAAAGTAATTCTCATTACTGGCTATCCAGTCCGACATTATCACCAGACCGGACATCAGGATCTGGCCCGTCTCAGAAATGCAAGGCAGCTCTGAGGCAGACGAAAAGCCATTCCTCTCAAGAGCCTGATCCAATATCTCCAGCTGTACTGATTTCCATTTACCATGTATCTCGGAATCCTCATCAGCATCCTGATAATAATTAGCCGGGAATCCCTTCTGCTCAGAGCATTGGTACGACTCATCTATAGGTTTTCCATGATGAGCGCCGATTATTGACCCGATATCGTCTCCTACACCGAAAATACGTAAAATATATTCGCCTGCAAGTGCATGAGGTGAAGCTTTTGGATATACGAGTGTCAGATGCGAGATCCCGGAAAATCCCGCTTCTTCAAGACGTTCCATCAAGCGGGCATCAATTTGCTCCGTACCTGAGCAGCCTTTCTCTATTTGAAAAGCAGGCGTCGCCTTTCCGATATCATGCACAGCGCATAAGAATCCTAACAGTCTTCTCGCTGTATCTTTATCTGCATTGTCGATACAATTAGAAATATAGTTTTTATTGGCCGTACACAGCCAGTGATCCCAGAGCCACCCTGCTACGTTCATCGTGTCCTGCAAATGCACGTAAAGCGGCAGCCAGTAATACACACCATCGCGCTCGTTTTTCTTAGCCCAAAGAGCATAAGCCGCTTTTTTTACAGCATCTTCGTTCTGCTCGGCACTTTCATCTCTGCGTTCGTCTTGCCTTGGTAAGCCTTGCCGGTCCGTAACAGTCATAACAGCCTCTATAAATTTCTAATTATAAAATCGTATAATAGAATTCTAACATATTAAGATAATAATGTCGTCATAATATAACACTCGTAAACCGATCAGCGGAGATCCCCGCTAGATCAGGTTCCACCAGTACTCGAATGACTTCCTGTACCCGTTCCCGCAAGGGAGGCCGCAGGTGTGACGCTGTTTCCTGGTCGCGAGCTTTTTCAGGTAAGCGGAGTTATCCGATCTGTAATAACGCACGTAATAAACGGTGCCGGCTGCTGAGAGCCTCTCGATGACGCCGGCGGTGTAGCCGCACCCGTTCAGCTCGCGCAGGTGGCGCTTGTAGTTTTCTGTCTTTGCTCTTCTTGTGGCGTTTCTGTAACTGCCCGGTTTCTCAGGATTCATCAGCCGCTCCTTTCTTCTATCACGATCTTTCTCACAATGTAAATATATCACAGTGAAGGACTTAAATATCTACTTTTACGAAGCAAAACGGCCGATGCACCAAAAAAGGGACGCCTCTTGTAAAAACACAAGAAGTGTCCCCTGAAAAGGAACTAAATAATATCACGGCAAACGCGAGCATGCTCGCCCGCGGCTAGTTCAAAACCCTCATCCTGCCGTAGTTCTCGATCGCGCTGCTGTCCTTGACGGAAGTGCCGTTCTTGAATTTCCCGGCCAGGCGCGTGTAACCTTTGACGTATTTATTGTAGACCTTTTTATAATGCGCCTTCGAGATGTGCCCGACGTAAAGCGCTTTTTCCTTATATGTTTTTGCAGGCTTCACAAGGTCTTTGC
>JBJETC010000338.1:0-5491 GCA_051883115.1 Anaerovoracaceae bacterium | reverse complement strand
AATGCGATAAAGCCGGCAATGAAATCACCGACACCGAAAATAACAAAATCACATATTGGGGCGGCCAGCCGGCCGGGTTCATCGTCACGAACACGTGGAAAAATACAGAACCGGATCCTGTACCGGATCCGACGCCTGACCCTGCTCCTTTGAAGATCTACCCGGCAGTCGAAAAAGTCTGGGACGGCATCTCATCCGACGGAAAATCCGTGACGCTTGAACTCCAGCACAACAAAGGCACGGCCAAAGCCCCTGACTGGGAAAAGATCTCCGAGATCACGCTCGACGGAACGAAGGACGAAGGCGTGACCGCGTCCGGCAAGGAAAAAGGCGAGTTCGAAGCCTGGCACGGGCGTTTTGGCGGGATCGACAGCAGCAAGCCGGTCTATCCCGGCGGCTACCGCGTCGTAGAGACGACAAAAGGCGATTTTACCTGCACCGTTTCCGGCGATGTCATAAATGGTTTCAAGGTCACGAACTCGAAGGAAAAAGCGCCTTCGAAGGATGATGAAGAAAAGCCTGATGACGACGATCCGGGCAGGACTGGTGATGACAGCCGTGATCCGGAAAAAACCGACGATAAAAACGATTCCGGCGCCGGCAGGACCGAGCATCCTTATTATTCCGGCAGCGGTAAAAACGCCGGCGTGAGGACCGGGGACGACTCCCCGCTCGCTTTATCAGCAGCCGTATTTGCGATAGCTCTCGCAGCGGTTCTGGCCCTGCTGAGACGCCGCACGAACAAGTAGACATCTAAGGGGAAAAATCAAGAACTATAGCAAAAGCGCAGCTGCTCGGCTTTGAGCATCTGCGCTTTTATATATGTCTTTTCGAAAATCACTTTTTAGATCGGACAAAGTGTCGCACGCTGATCTGATATACCCTTTTCTAATAATCACTTTTGAGATCGGACAAAGTGTCGCACCGCGGGCTATCCCGATCATGCTCCGCGGCGATCGCGTTTCAGCAGGACGAGCACGAGCACGCCTGCCGCTGCTGCAGCCGCGAGCAGCGCCCACATGAACCCGTCCGGGGCATCGCCCGTCTTAGGGCCGGTCTTGCCGCCCCTGCCCTCGTCCCAGTCTTTCGGTGTGATCACGCTGGTCTTATTGCGGAAGACGATCGAATCAACTTCGGCGCCATCGAGGGTGATTTTTGTTTTGACCTCGATGAGGCCGCTGTGCTCGGAGGATTTTTCGGGCTTCGCGGTCACGGTATACTCGGAGCGATCGTAAATGATCTTATCGGCGCTGCCGCGCTTTTCGCTGACTGTGTACCTGAACGTCCTGCCGATGTCATCATCGTCGTAGCTTATAGGGCTGAAGACTATGTTTCCGGCCCCGTCGTTCTCGGCGGTGCTGAGCGTCTTGCCGCTGCTGTCGCGTAGGACGAAAGTGAACTTTCGTGAGCCCGGATTTTTGCCGTCAAACTTCTTACGGGCGCGAAGTGTCAGGCTGCCGGACCATTTTTGCTCCTCGGAGCGGTTGTTGAACGACACGGCGCCGGCATTTTCACCGTCGCAGGTGATCGTCCGGCGGACTTTGATGCTGCCGTCCGAGGCTTTGTATGGCTCAGCTGTCACGGTGTAAACGCGGTCATCATAGATCACGCCGGCTTCGCTGCCAGCCTCCTCGGACACAGTGTAAGTGAATTTTTTCCCGACGTCGGAATCGCTGTATTTGACCGAGTCAAACGTGAACCTGCCGTCCGGGTCATTTTGTACCGTGCTCAGGATCTTGCCATCCTTATCTTTAAGGACAAAAGTATACTTCCTCTCGGCGGGCTTTTCGCCATCAAATGTCTTGAGGCCTGAAACCTCCATCGAGCCATATACAGGCTCCGGCGCAGGCTTAGAATTTGTTATCGTGATGTCGGTGGAAAAATTATATTTTATCTCCCAATTACCAATTTTTTCATATGTAATAACGCTTGGATCCGCGACGGAGTCCTTCGTGCTGTACGACACTTTGTAGCCAGCTTTATTTATATCGTCTGTTTCCTCCATTACTGAGTATGTATTTCGGATGTAACGACCGTCATTCTTTGCAGGGTCCCCATACGCCTCAAGGCCCGTAAAATCGCCCTGCCAGTTGTTTTCAGCGTTCAGGATCAATGACTTGTCTGTCTTTTCGCCGTTCTTTATGAGCCATACTTTTATCGACTCAGGTCTGTTCGCGGAATTGCCGCTGTCAGACCATACTTTATTGACGTGGACCGAGGCTTTTGAGGTCAAAGCAAACTGTTCAGAGTAGGCAGACATATTCAACAGCATCCATGTATTTACTCCCGTCTTGCGTACGGTACCGTAGTACTGATTAAGACTTGAGCCCCTCGCTATCGCAGCTCTGCGCAATGATCTGTATGAGCTCTTTGCGATCCCGGTTTTCTCACTTTTTATACTTGCCTCTGGGAAAACTTCTACGGCATCGTAGACGACCTCGTTGCCCTTTTCGTCATATCTGTCATAGGTTTTTCCGTCTTCGCCTTTGAACGGGAACTCAAGATCGGCGCTCCAGTTATTCGCGCTGCTCAGATCTATAGTTTTAACTTTGTGCCCGTTGGCATAAATATCCACTTTAATAGCTGCGGCTATATCGTTTGTAAAGCCCACCCATGACTTGACAAAGTGGAGCGCACCGCTGTCAAAGGTCAGTGAGAACTTGCCGGCAGGGTCATACGAATATTTATATCCTCTGTGGAAGTCTGATGCGTCCAGGGCGTATTTATTTTTATCGCCGTAATCGATCTCCTCGAGGTCAGATTCACTGTCGGTTCGCTCGTATATTGGAACTGTAAGTTCTGCGGTCCAGTTGTTTCCGCTCGTAAGCCGTGTGGAGGCGATTTCCTTCGTTCCTGCATCGACAATGCTATTCGAATCCCAACTATAATATTCATATGACGGAGTTCCGATCTTCATCAGCCTGACTGTTCCGTCTGTGGACTCAGAAGGATTTTTCCATGATGCTGAAACCGGTATTTTCTTCGTATTATTTATTCTTACTGTGCAGAAGACGTATGGAATATTCCTATCATCCTTCCTCATCTCGTATTTATAATCGACATCCAGCCCGCCCGCTTTATACAATTTGACCTTGAACGAATCGAGGGCTGCTTTTGTCCCGTCCGGGGAATATTCCGGAAGACAGTAAAATTTAACGGTCGTGTCACTGCTTATAAGCTGGCTTACAGATGTGTATTTCTCCCAGGACGATGTCGATTGTTTATAACCACCTAATTTCGTGCCGTCGGCGAATGTCAGGTTAACTTTCAGACTGCCCAGCGTATCAAGGCCTGATGAATTATCACTGTCAAGCTGGACTTTCACATATCCCTGATTTGTTCTCCGAGTTGTTATCGGGCAATTTGAAATCGAGAGCCTCCATGATTCCTTTGAACTGTCATAGCATATCCAGTCAGAGGACACACTGTAATAATTACGATTGATACGCCCATTAGCATACCCGGTAAATTCTTTGTATTTTATATTATTATACTGGTATGTACCATCAGGCGAAGGCTCTACCTCGACAGCTTTATAGTAGTATGGGCGGCCGTCCGCATCTTTTATGTCAACTCGGATCTGCTTATCTGCTCTAGGATATGAATTTTTATCCTGATAAAAATCGGATTTTTTTATATCCACCTTATCGACTGTTTCAAATGCTGCTCCATCAGAGTCTGTGCTTCTGAGAATAAGAACGGTCAGATCGGCGGGAGATGCTTTCTGAGTATGATCGTCGTCATCCCACGGATCTGTAACATAAGAATATTGACAGAAAGTCGTCACCGTAAGCTCAGCCTTCCCGTCGGCTGCTTCATCGCCGCCTTCACCGTTCTCGCCGTCAGCGTACGCCGGTAAGCCAGCCGCGGCTATCTGAAAAAGAACGAGAATGACCGCTGCAGCGACTGCGGTGATCTTCCTGAACAAACTGCGTTTTTCTCCGAAAAAATTCTTAAGCATAACTACCTCTCGCATCAATTCGAACAAACACTTTATAGATTTATTATATCAAATAATTCTATTTCAATATATGTCATATGCAACAAAGCTCAAAAAACACTCTAATTAGAATACTTCAAGGGATTGCCGGTGATATACAGAGAGAAAAACTGAACAAAAGAAAAAGCGGGCTGCGCCGAAACCAGCACAACCCGCGATAATCCGTTAAAAGCTATTTTACCCTGACAGATCTCTTCCCGCTCCAGGCTGAACTTCCCTTTGTTCCGTACGTGCAGATCTGGAAATAGTATTTTCTGCCTCTTTTTAATTTCTTAACGACCTTCCTGACCGTCTTTACGCCTTTGACTTTTATCACCTTTGAGCCCTTCATGCTCTTCTTCGTCGAATATCTGATCCTGTAACCTTTGCCGTACCTGGTGACCTTTTTCCAGGTGATTTTTACGCTGCGTTTTCCAATCGCCTTAAGGCTCGTGATCTTCGTCTTTGCAGGCTTCTTTGCCGGTTTAAATGCCGGGGTATCCGGCGCCGCCTTTACGAGCGCGACTGCAGCTGCCTTGAGTTCCTGCTCCTTCTGATTGAGTGTCGCCTGATCCGTTACAGGGTGATGAGCAACGTTCTGATTTATTCCATCGAGATATACATATGTCTTCGCATCATCATAGACAGCCTTGAATGCCTTCCATGACTCCAGAGTGTAATCTGCTTCCCTGATCTTTGAAGCACTCTCAACAGCTTTTTCTAACGCTGTCCTGTCGATCCCGTGTACGTCAGTATCCTGAAGGTCGATCCCATACACATAATATGACATCCTCATCGTCGTCTCATCCCTGGCAATCATCTTTGAGTCAGATGGATCCATAGCCAGCCCGTAGAAAAATCTGAATGCCCTGCACTCCTTCGTCGCGCCGTAATTTGCCTCAGGAGCCTCAGGTACATCAAGGTTATTCTCGTGGTATTCCAGCGCTATGAGAGGCTTCACCTCTTCCCTGCTGCTTCGTGCGATATCCGTCCTCATTTTCTTACCGAGGTAGTTATGTCTCGTCTGCCCGTCTACTACAGATGTTTCCTTCTGATCAGCCACAAGCCTGTCATACAGAGACTTGTTCCTGCTTGCGTAAATATCAGTGAAAGTATATCTCTTCTGGCTCAGATAATCGTAAGTAAAAGCACCTTCCGGATAATAATTGCTGTTTGCGTCATTATCATTAAGCGTTTCGTCACCCGAAGCATCATTCGTGCGGATCCTGATCTCTGACCCCTTCTTGTAATACGAATCCATTCCGGCGTCCTTGAGCAGTTTCTCCAGTGTCACGCCTGTGGCCCTGAAGCTCCTGATCCCGCGATGCGAGCAGATAGACTGATAAAGAGCATCTTTAGTGTCAGCCATCTTCTCGATTTCAGCCATCGTGTATGTTTTTTCCGACAAAACATTCCCGTCCTTGTCGAGGTGCCTTAAGTACAGCTTCTCAGCGCCGTAGTTCTGAACAGTTACCGTACTATCTACGTCAGGATATCCTGCCGCTTTGATCG
>JBJETC010000337.1:0-5558 GCA_051883115.1 Anaerovoracaceae bacterium | reverse complement strand
CCCGGACACATGCGCGTAAGCGAAGCAGTATCTTAATGACACACGTCCTGTTTTTGTGCCCGGAACCAGGAAAGGAAGCGCGTTCGCGCGATCATCAAATGCCAGCAAAGAAGAAAGACGAAAAAGAAGAAATAAAAGAAGAAGCACCGGCTGACAACGCCGTGGATGCTGAGACTGCCGAAGAAAAGGCGTCTGAGGACGCTGAGGCTCCGGCCGAGAAAAAGAAGACGGTGAGAAAAAGGACAACGCGAAAGACCGCTTCGTCCGGTACATCTGCCGGGACGAAAAAGAGGACATCGTCTTCGCGCAGAAAAAAGGCTGAGTCTGACGCGGACGCTGAGAGCGGGGAAACGCAGGATGAGGCTTCCGCTGTAATGGAAAAGCCGGTCACAGAGACTGCAGCCGATGCGCTCGCGGCCGAGGAAGAAAAAGAGAAAGCTCAGGCTGACGAGGCGGCGGAGAAGGCGAGCCGCGGCGATGAGGAAGAAGAAGCCGAGGAAGAAGCCGGAGGATCCGAAGGAGGATCTCAGGAAAACGGACACCGCGGCAGAAAGGGCGATAACCAGTATGACCAGAGGGAGCGCCCTGAAGTCACCGGTATCCTCGACATCGCGGAAGGCGGCTTCGGGTTCCTTCGTTTTGACAACTTCCTCACGAGCGACAAGGACATATACGTTTCGCCGACACAGATCAGGCGTTTCAACCTGAAAACGGGCGACGAGATATACGGTATCTCCAGGCTGCCGAACCAGGGTGAACGCTTCGGCGCTCTGCTCTACGTCAAGACGGTAAACGGCGAAGAGCCGGGCGCGGCCATCAGAAGGAAGCCTTTTGAAAGCCTCACGCCTATTTTCCCGAGGGAAAGGCTCACACTCGAGACGAGCCGCGACGAGCTCGCGATGAGGCTCATAGACCTCATCGCGCCTATAGGAAAAGGCCAGAGGGGACTCATAGCAGCGCCGCCGAAAGCCGGCAAGACGACACTCCTCAAGAAGATCGCGAATGCCATAGAAGACAAGCATCCTGAGGTCGACATGATCGTTCTCCTCATAGACGAGAGACCTGAGGAAGTCACTGACATGAAGCGCTCGCTGAAAAACGGCGGCGAGGTCATTTACTCGACATTCGACGAACAGCCTGCCCATCACGTCAAAGTCTCGGAGATGGTCCTTGCAAGGGCGAAGAGACTCGCCGAGGCCAAGCACGACGTCGTGATCCTGCTCGACAGTCTCACGAGGATGACGAGAGCTTACAACATGGTAGTCCCTCCTTCCGGGAGGACGCTTTCCGGAGGTCTTGACCCGGGCGCGCTTTACGGCCCGAAGAGATTTTTCGGCGCGGCGAGGAACATCGAGGAAGGCGGCAGCATCACGATACTCGCGACGGCGCTCATAGACACGGGCAGCCGCATGGACGATGTTATATTCGAGGAATTCAAGGGTACAGGAAATATGGAACTGCACCTCGACAGGAAGCTGTCAGAGCGCAGGATCTTCCCGGCCATCGATATCAACAAGTCAGGAACGAGGCGGGAAGAGCTTCTCATGACGCAGGACGAGCTCCAGGCCATCTGGGGCATGCGCAAGGCGCTTTCTAACAGGGCGCCGCAGGACGTCACGGAGACCGTCATCGAGAATCTCGCAAAGACTAAGACGAACGCCGACTTCATAGAAGTCATAAAGAAGGTATTCCAGTAAACCGGAGGGACGAATGGATTTCAGCAAAATATTCCTGAAGGACGCATGCCCGACGTCGATCGGCGGCCAGGCTGTCATGGAAGGCGTGATGATGCGCGGACCTGACAGGACGGCGGTGTCGGTGAGACTGCCGGACGGCAGGATATTCGTGAGGACAAGGAAACACGGGAAAAGCGCGAAGATATACAAGATACCGCTTATACGCGGGATATACTCTTTTATCTCGTCGCTCGTACTCGGGACGCAGATCCTGACGTATTCGGCCGATGTGCTCGAGCTCTACACGCCTGATGATGACGAAGAGGCTGAAAGCAGGCAGGAGAGAGGGGAGCACGCTGCGGACGCTGACGCGGGAAGTGACGGCGGCGCGGACGCGGCAGGAGCCGGCGGGAGCGGCAAAGAACAAGGCAGGGACAAAGGAGAAGAGAAAAAAGGTTTTCTCGACAGGATGGTCGACAGGTTCGGCGAGCAGGCCGTGTGGAACATGATGCTCGCGGTGTCGGTCGTGCTCGCGCTCGCTTTTTCCATAGCCATATTCATGATCATGCCGACAGTCGTCGTCTCGCTGCTTGGGAAATACATAAAGAACAGCTTTGTGCTGAACCTCATAGAGGGAATATTCAGGATAGCTCTTTTTATCCTCTATATCGTCCTTATCTCGAGGATGGAGGACATAAAAAGGACGTTCCAGTACCACGGCGCGGAGCACAAGACGATACACTGCTTCGAGAACGGCCTCGAACTCACGCCGGAGAACGCGCAGCAGTTTTACAGGCTGCACCCCAGATGCGGGACGAGCTTCCTGATGTTCGTGATGGTCATCAGTCTCATCCTGTTCTCGCTTGTCGGCTGGCCGACGCTTTGGATGAGGATACTCTACAGACTGGCGCTCCTGCCTGTCGTCGCGGCGCTTTCTTACGAGGTGCTGCGCTGGGCCGGACGTTCGAACAACAGGATCGTCGAGATCCTGAGCGTTCCGGGGCTGCTGCTGCAGAAGATCACGACGGCCGAGCCTGATGATTCTCAGCTCGAGATAGGGATCGTGTCGATGAAGGCCGTGCTCGTGCCGCCGGAGACGCCTGAGATAGAGGGGATATGCGACAGGGACGCAAACCTTATCGAGGCGGTGGATATAAAAGAGGAAAGAAGAAAGGCAGAAGAAAAATGACATCGCTAAGGGATACTCTCGCGGCGGGCAGGAAAAAGCTCGAGGAAAGCTCAAAGGAAGACGCTGACATAGACGCGAAGCGCCTTCTCGCTTTCGTCACGGGACTCGACGAAACGAAGCTTTTCCTGAATTACAGGGACACGCTGAGTGACGATGTTATAGAAAAATATGAGGCGCTGATAGAAAAACGGGCGCAGGGCGTACCACTCCAGCATCTCACCGGCACGCAGAATTTCATGGGGTTCGATTTCCGCGTGAATGACAGCGTGCTGATCCCGAGGCGCGACACTGAGATCGTCGTGGAGGAAGCCCTGAAGCGTCTCGATCAGATAAGAGCGGGAAAACCGGGGAAGCTGAAACTCCTGGATCTGTGCTGCGGGAGCGGCGCGATCGGTATCGCCGCGGCGCTGCTTTTCCCGGGAGAGCTTGATGTCACGATGTCGGACGTGAGTCGGGAGGCTGTCGAGACGGCAGCCGGGAACGCTGAGATGAACGGCGTTTCGGACAGTGTGCGCGTCGTGGAGAGCGACCTCTTCAGCGGGATCAGCGAAGACGGTTTTGACATGATAATCTCAAACCCTCCGTATATCAAAACGGGCGATATAGCGGGCCTTGATACTGAGGTAAAAGATCACGAGCCGGAGCTTGCGCTCGACGGCGGCGAGGACGGCCTTGATTTTTACAGGAGGATAATCCCTGAGGCGCATGAAAGGCTGATGCAGGGAGGATGGCTCGTCTTCGAGATCGGATACGACGAAGGTGCGGATGTGCAGGCGCTCATGAGAGATGCCGGGTTTGCCGGCGTCGCGGCAGGCCAGGACCTTGCCGGGCTTGACCGCTTTGCGGAAGGCAGAAAATAACAGGAAAATATACAAATAGTAAAAAGAGAATGAAGTTTATGAACTTGATGATCCGGTCAGGGACCAGCAAGTAAAGCGAATCAGTCTCCGGCTCGGCCGGGGGCTTTTTGCTATGCAGAAAATGAAACCGGGCTTTTAGAATCGGTATTGTACAATCCGGCTGAAAAGCGGTATTTTAGATGTTGTAGAGAGAAGATAGAAAAAATATCCGACATGTGACCATTCTTTTTCATGAAACAAAGGGGGAACAGAAATGAAAGCATTATTCATAAACGGGAGCCCGAACCGTGACGGGAACACAGCGGCGCTGGCAGAGGCGCTTTTCGGCGGTACAGATTACGAGACGCTCAGCATCACCGACTACCGCATAAACAACTACGGACAGACGCTCAAGGGCGATCAGTTCGACGAGGTACTTGAGAAGATCAGGGAGGCCGACGTCGTAGCGATAGGCTCGCCTGTGTACTGGCACAACATCTGCGGCAGCATCCGCAACCTCCTCGACCGTTTTTACGGACCTGTGCCTGAGGGCAGCATGAGAGGGAAAAAACTTTATTTCCTCTTTCAGGGAGCGGCTCCTGAGAAGTGGATGCTTGAAGCGGGAGAATACACGATGTCGCGTTTCGCCGGCCTTTACGGTTTCGAGTGGGGCGGAATGGCGACGACTGTTAAAGAGGCAAGGGGCCTCATGAAATAGTTTTCCGCCGTGCGGATGATCGCGTTCCGCCGTGCGGATGATCGCGCTATGGGGATGCGGCCGTTCGTCTTGACGCAAAAAAGTCAGATTCCTTTATTTCTCAGTCTTGACTCGTTTTTTCAGAGATGATAAAATCTTAATACTGCGTAAAAGCAGAATATCGCTGAGGTGAGAGCCTGAGCTGGAAAGAAGGTAATAGCATGAAGAAAGGAATCCATCCTGAATATATGGACTGTAAAGTTACTTGCGCATGCGGAAACACTTTTATGACGAGATCTACAAAGCCTGAGATGAGGCTTGACGTTTGCTCGGCATGTCATCCGTTCTTTACAGGTCAGCAGAAATTCGCTCATCGCGGCGGACGTGTTGAGAAGTTCAAGAAGAAGTATAATCTTGACTAATCCACAGATATTCAGAAGAATCACCGGAAAGTTCGACTTTCCGGTTTTTTTGTATATTCAGGGCGCCGCGGGCCGCGCATGGTACGCCGGCTGAGGCGGTGCTTTTTTTCATAAAAAAGGTAATGGGAAATGAAGATAAAAAATATCAAGGAAAACAGCGTCATAAGGAAGGCCATGCCGTACTGCATCGCGATCCTTTTCTACGTCGTGATCATGCACCTCAACATGTTCGGCAAGGCGATCGGCAGCCTGCTCGGGTTCATATCGCCTGTTTTCTTCGGACTGGTGCTCGCGTACATCATGGACCCTATCGTGAGGAAGATCGAGAAGTCGAGGCGTGAGAAGGGGAAAAAGCATCCGCGCGGGATAGCGATAACGATCACCGTGCTCGCGATCATACTTTCGCTCCTCCTGCTCATGGCAGCCGTCGTGCCGCAGTTCGTATCGAGCCTTGTCAACTTCTCGCAGAACACGACATCGTACCACAGCGTGCTGCAGTCGAGCGTCGATAAGATAGCGGGGAAAAGCGTCGACCTGACGACCACTTTCTATTACATGGACAAGATCATGAACCGTGTCCAGGACTACGTCACGAAGACTGTGGCTCAGCATTCGAAAGATGTCGGGAGCGGGCTCGTGACATTTGCCGTCTCATACATCCTCGCCATATATTTCCTCATTTACAAGGAAAAACTCCAGGCCGGGACGACGCGGCTCATGAAGCTCATGATAAAG
>JBJETC010000336.1:0-5566 GCA_051883115.1 Anaerovoracaceae bacterium | reverse complement strand
CCGCATTGAGCCAGGCCGTCATCTGATCTTCATCTATGATAGGGATCTCAAGCTCGTGAGCTTTCTTGTTCTTGCCCGACGTCGATGTCACATCGTTGTTGATGAGATAAGACGTCTGTTTGCTGACAGAGCCGGAGACATGGCCCCCGAACCTCTCTATCTCTGCCTTGAGCTGCTCCCTGTTGTCGTACCCGTGGAGCGACCCCGTGATCACGAACGTCAGGCCGTCAAGGAACTGCTCAACGTCTTCCTCCGTCTCATCGAGCTCTACCTGATCGAGGACGTCGCTTACGATCCTGTTTTTCTCAGGGTCCCTGAAGTAGCTTACGAAAGAATCGGCGAGGACTTCGCCTATGCCGTCTATAGTCATGAGTTCTTCCTTCGTCAGGTGCGAGATCGTGTCCCACTTGTAATGGCAGGCTTTCGCGATGAGTTTGGCGTTCGCCGCTCCGATGCCCGGGATACCGAGTGCGTAAAGCAGCCTCTCAGGCCTCGTGTGCCTTGCTTTTTCTATGGACTGCTTGAGGTTCTCGAAAGATTTTTCCCCGGCGCCTTCCATCTCGACGAATTCGTCGTGGTACTTGTTGAATTTGAACAGGTCCGCGAACTCCTTCACGATGCCGCAGCCTATGAGTTTTTCTATGGTCTGGTCGCTCAGGCCGTCGATGTTCATGGCGTCCCTCGAAACGAAGAGCGAGAAGCTCTTTATCTGCTTCGCGAGGCAGTCCGGGTTAGGGCAGTAAAGCGTCTGCACGCCGTCCTCGTCCTTCAGCACCGTCTTCGCGCCGCATACAGGGCATGTCTCCGGTACCGTGACGCTGTTCGTCGGCGTCAGGTCCTCGGAGATCTGAGGGATGATCATGTTAGCTTTGTAGACGTTTATCGTGTCGCCTATGCCGAGGCCGAGCTCACGCATGATGCTGACGTTATGCACAGACGCGCGGCTCACTGTCGTCCCCTCGAGCTCGACAGGGTCGAAGACTGCGACAGGGTTTATGAGCCCCGTTCTCGAAGCGTTCCACTCGACGTATCTGAGCGTCGTCTCTTCCTTCTGGTCGGCCCATTTGAAGGCTATGGAGTTCCTCGGGAACTTCGCCGTCTCTCCGAGCGACTTCCCGTATTCTATGTCGTCATAGCTCAAAACCAGGCCGTCTGAAGGGAAATCGTTCGTGACTATCGTCTGCGCGAACCACTCGATCGTGTCCATGATGTTGTTTTTATCGACAAATTTCCATCCTACGACGTCAAAGCCCTGGTCGGCCATCCAGTTGAACTGGTTGTGGATATACCCGCCGAAATCGACAGGTGTCCCGTCTTCGTTCACAGCCTCCACGAGCGTGAAAGGCACGAGGTTCACGTGTCTCGCTTTCGTGACTCTAGGGTCGAGCTGTCTGACCGAGCCGCTGCAGAGGTTGCGGGCGTTCTTGTACTTCGACTCCGCGTCTCCCAGGCTCTCGTTTATCTTCTCAAAATCGCTGTATTTTATTACGGCTTCGCCCCTTATAACGAGGTGGCCCTTGAATGCTATGGATACCGGGACGTTCTCGAAGACCTTGGCGTTGTTCGTCACGACTTCTCCGACGTCTCCGTTTCCGCGTGTCAGGGCTTTCACGAGTTTCCCGCCTTCATATGTCAAAACGATCGTGAGGCCGTCCATCTTCCACGACATGATGCCCTGCTGGTCTCCAAGCCAGTCTCTCAAGGCTTCGCGGCTCTTTGTCTTGTCGAGCGAGAGCATCCTGCTCGGATGGCGTTCCTTCGGGAGGTCGGAGACGATCTCGTAGCCGACGTTCTGCGTCGGGCTGTTCGCCATGATGATGCCCGTCTCCTTCTCAAGCGCGAGGAGTTCGTCGTACATCGCGTCGTACTCGATGTTCGGCATTATCTCCTGGGCGTCCATGTAATACGCTTTTGAAGCTTCGTTCAGCTTTTTGATGAGTTCCTTGATGCGCTCCTTTTTTTCATTCATATCCATGAAATATCACCCTTTTCATCCTGTCCCGGCAGATCGCGCGGGCCTTGCGCCGCACCGCGCCACCTGATCCTGTCGCTTTATTTTTTCACTTTATCCTATTTTCTTTATGACCGCTATGCCTTTGGCGAGCTTCTTTATGCCGACGCTGTCAAAAGCTACCGTGACTATATTTCCTTTGTCTTCTATGACCATGCCCTGTCCGAACTTCGGGTGCTCTATCTTGTCGCCCGGTGTAAAGGTCTGGCCCTGTGAAGCTGCGCTCATGCCTGAGCGGTTGACATGGTGGGCCTTCGTCTCCTGCCTTGCGTATCCGAGCGAGTCAAAAGGCTTGTACGATGAGCCGGAAAAACCGTCGAAGCTCCCGGTCCCGGCGCCCGGGCCTGCTGCCTGAGCTTTTTTTTCGAATACGGCGTCGCCCTTTAAGAGATCCTTGTCTATCTCGCGCATGAACTGCGACTCGCGGGTGTACTCCGTTCTCCCGTATCTCGTCCTTATCTCGGCGCTCGACATGAAAAGCAGTTCTTTCGCGCGTGTCATGCCTACGTAGCAGAGCCTGCGCTCCTGCTCCATGTCGGCGGTGCTGTCGAATGCCTTGCTGCCCGGGAAAAGCCCGTCTTCCATGCCCGGCATGAATACTACAGGGAACTCGAGTCCTTTCGCGCTGTGGAGCGTCATGAGCGTGACTGTCGAAAGTCCTTCATCGTAATTATCCACTTCGGCGGCGAGTGTCATCTGCGCCATGAAGTCCTCGATCGTTGGAGTTTCAGCGTCTTTCTCATAATCGGCTATGACCGATTTGAATTCCATGAGGTTCTCGACGCGGCTCTCTGATTCTACCGTGCCGCTGTCCTCAAGCATCTTGAGGTATCCTGTATTTTCGAGGAGCGTGTCGTATATGTCGGCTACGCTCATCCTGTCCTTGTTGTTCCTGAGGTAGACTATGCAGTTTATCATCTCGCTCACGGCCTTGCACGCCTTGGCGCTGAGTGATGATAAAAGCACGCCGTCAGGATCGCTCAGAGCTTCCAGCAGGCTCTGTCCGCGCACTGTGGCGAATGCCCTGAGTTTTTCTATCGTCTTCTGTCCTACGCCGCGCTTAGGTTCGTTTATGACCCTCAGGAGCGAAAGATCGTCTGACGGGTTGACTATGAGGCGCATATACGCTATGACGTCTTTTACTTCCTTGCGGTCGTAGTACCTCATGCCGGAAAGCACTCTGTACGGTATGCCCATCCTGCTGAAGCATTCCTCGAAAAGTCTCGACTGGGCGTTCGTCCTGTAAAGTACGGCGAAGTCGTTGTACGCTCTCCCCTTCTGGACCATTGACTCTATGAGGCTCGCGATGTGGCCTGCCTCGTCCTTGTCGCTCTCGACTCTGAAGTACGTGATCTTCTCGCCGCTGTCTTTTTCCGTCCAGAGCTCCTTCGGCTTGCGGCTCCTGTTGTTTTTTATGACGGAATGCGCCGCCGCGAGGATGTTGCCCTTTGATCTGTAGTTCTGCTCGAGCTTTATGATCTTCGTCTCCCTGAAATCTTTCTCGAAGTCGAGGATGTTCCTGATGTCGGCGCCTCGCCACTCGTAGATGCACTGGTCATCGTCTCCGACGACGCAGAGGTTATGGTGTCTTGCGGCGAGCATGGTTATGAGCATGTACTGCGTGTGGTTCGTGTCCTGGTACTCATCTACCATGATGTATCTGAAGCGCTCCTGGTACTTTGCGAGCACGTCCTTGTTCTCTCTGAAAAGTTCTACAGTGTTCACGAGGAGATCGTCAAAATCCATGGCGTTGTTGGCTTTCAGTCTCTTCTGATACTCAGTGTACACGATGGCGACGGCCTTTGACCTCGCGTCGTGCATCTCCTCCTGATGAAGGTCGGAAGGCCTGCGCCCGGATTCCTTGCATTTGCTTATGGCTGAAAGTATGAACTGCGGCTGGAATTCCTTGTCGCTTATGTTTTTCTCCTTCATGATGTTCTTTACGAGTGTCTTCTGGTCAGACGTGTCGTAGATCACGAAGTTCGGCTTGTAACCGATCTTTTCCGCGTCAGCGTGAAGTATCCTCAGGCACATCGCGTGGAACGTCATGATCCACATCCCGCGCTGCGGTCCTATGAGTGCCTCCACTCTGTCTCTCATCTCCTGCGCCGCCTTGTTGGTGAATGTCACAGCCAGAATGTTGTACGGGTCGATGCCTTTGCTGACCATATATGCGATCCTGTTCGTCATCGTGCTCGTCTTCCCGGAGCCTGCTCCCGCAAGTATGAGAAGCGGTCCGTCTATCTGTTTTACAGCCTCCAGCTGCTTGTCATTCAGGTCTTTTAACGCCAAATCAACTACCTCCGTTTTTTTATGCGATACTTGTAACAGTTTATCAAAAAGGCGGCATGTTTACAAGGACGCGGCCTGCGCAGCGTCCCGGCCGCGGATACGTGAAACGGCTTAAAACACTGACGGGACCCGGGGTATATGTCCTTTCAAAACAGTAATTGCAAACGTGTTAAACGGGAAAGCAGGTGCTTGATCAAAAATAGCGGCTGTCTGATTTAAAAATAAATGAGGCAGGGTGACGGGGCCTGCCTCTGATGAAAAAGAATGAAAAGCAATTGGGGCGCCACAGCTTCAGGAAACACACAAAAAGGGCTGTGGTTGAACGCCCACAGCCCGTATTCGCTGATGCTTTGTCTGAATTAACTGGTTCTCCGCCGCTAACAGACATTTTTATGCAGGTCTCC
Organism: Anaerovoracaceae bacterium; assembly: GCA_051883115.1. Taxonomy (GTDB): domain Bacteria; phylum Bacillota; class Clostridia; order Peptostreptococcales; family Anaerovoracaceae; genus Aminicella. The sequence goes on along the minus strand of JBJETC010000336.1, from coordinate 859 downwards.
TGGCTCGTGGATCACTGCTTCCTCCAAATCCTTCCCGATCTTACAGCCGATCAGTGGATAATCTTATGGAGGACGCTCCCCACATACAGTGGCGGGACCGCGCAGGCCTTTCACCTGCTTCCCTCTTGGCTCCCTTTCGGGAGAACATAAAACGCATATTCAATTGCATATTCATGATAACCCGGAGGGAACTTTTTGTCAATAAATTCAGAGCAGGCTTATTCCCGAAAATGTATCCGAACCGGCATGTTTTCACAGCTTTTTTCCACATAACATCATTTCTGAGTGTACATGCCGGACGGATCATCTAACCTATGCGAATCTATCAATACCGAATATGGAATCAAGTTTATCGAGACCCACAGAATAGCCGCTGTAAGTCCGGCCGTTCATTATAACGGTGTTTTTGTCTACGAGAGTTACAGAAGATATCGTTCTCCCGCTGCTGTCCTTCGCCTTGATGACGTAGATCCAGCCTTTTTCCTGGAGATCCTTCACCCTCTGGAACTTCCTGTTCCTGAAGAGTGCCTGCACGGTACGTATGGTGGCTTTATCCGTGCTGCTTACGACTTTCTTCCTGTGACGCACCTCGATCTTCGCTGTCCTGCTGCTCTGCAGAACAGGGGTATAATTCCCGTGCTCCCAGCAGTATGCCAGTTTTCTGAGGTCGAGTCTCTTCGATCTATAGACTTTACCGTTTATCCTGACGCGAGTCGCGCTTACAACCGTCATTTCTGCAGTCTTACCGCTGTTTTCCCTTGTCTTTATGGAATATATCCAGCCTTTAAGACTGTCTTCTTTCCTGACGCGTACGAGATCATCTCTGTCGATGAGCTTCTGTACCGTCCTGATCCTCCAT
>JBJETC010000335.1:0-5575 GCA_051883115.1 Anaerovoracaceae bacterium | reverse complement strand
CAGAGAGTTTTGGTGTGCTTTTTTTATTACTATGAGAAACGAAAGAAAAAGAAAATTAAGAACAATAATAGCTGACGACGACGCTTTTATCGTCCGCGACCTTAAGAAATACCTCGAGGAAGCGGGATACTCTGTCGAGGACACCGCGCCTAACGGCGTGGAGCTCGTGAGGAAATGCCGCGAGATAAAGCCTGACATCGTGTTCGTCGATATCATGATGCCTCAGATGGACGGCATACAGGCGGCGAAAAAGATAACGAGCGAGAGGCTCGCGAAGTGTGTCATAGTGCTCACATCGTTCGACGACAGCGAGTCGGCCGCAAAGGCAGCAGAGGCAGGAGCTTCGGGCTATATGACGAAGCCTGTCAACAGGGATATCCTTGTGCCTACGATAGAGAGCGCGATGAAGAGCAGCTCTGAGTTCTTCGAGATCAACAGGAAAATAGCGAACGCCGACAAGCGTCTTGAGACATTCGAGATCGTAGAAAAAGCCAAGCTCCTCATCATGGAGAGATATTCTGTCGATGAAGAGACGGCATACGAGAATATAAGGGAAACGAGCCGCAAGAGCAACATTTCCATGGCTGAAGTGGCTGAGATAATAATTTCCAGAGGCAGATAAATGGTTAACGGGATCAGGGAATGCGCTGAACTTTGCCATAAATACACGACGCTGACGGACGGCGAGATATCGACTATATATCCGTATCTCGGCAGTCTGCAGAGATTCGCCGAAAACACCGACTCAAACGTCTACATAGACTGCATGACGTATACGAACACGTCCATGATCATAGTGGGCGAGGCGTATCCGGCTGAACGCGGCACGATATATGACAAGCCGCTGTACGGCGAGATCATGTACACGAAGAACGAGCCGGCAGTTGCCAGGACTTTTGTCACAGGCCAGTCGACGAAAAACGTGACGGGCGAAGAAGTTTATTCCCACAAAGCCATGATCCAGTCTGTCTTCCCGATAAAATACGGGAAAAAAGTCGTCGCGGTGCTCATCTACGAGCGCCTGCTCGGCGATGACCTGTGGGACGTCGGATACAAGGACCCGGGCAGTTACATAACGCTGCCGGGATATATCGAGGCCATCCTCGACGGCTTTGACGAAGCCCTGATCCTCGTTGATAAAAAAGACCAGATCTGCTACTACAACAAGTATTCGGAGAAAATGCTCGAGCTCCTTGGCTACGTCGGCAGGATATTCGGCATGGGTGTCGAAAACGTCATAACCGACACGGACGAAGACAGCATCGTGTTCAACATGCGCGGCTATTCGTTCGAGGGCAGGATCATAAGGGTAAAGCACAGGCTCATAAAATACGCCGTCATCATAAACGACATAACCCGGCGGAAGCAGGGCGAGCAGGAGCTTTCGACGACGAAGCTTCTCCTCAGGGAGGAGCGCCATTCCACGAAGAACTGGCTCATGTCTCTCGCCGACTACGCTGCCGAGAAATCGGGGAGCGAGGCGGACGGAGCGGCTTATGCCTACAGCGACATGGGCGGCAGGATCAGGATGCTCCAGGCCATCAACGAAGCGAAGCTCAGGAACGGATCGAAGCTCGATGTAACGGAGACGCTGAAATACGCCGTTTCCAAGGCTGCGCCGTCAGGCCTGGCCGGAAGGGACATAAATGTCAACCTCCACGGAGATTATATTTCCGTGAGCGCAGATATATGCAATGTCATAGTGACGGTGATCTACGAGATGCTGAGCAATTCGCTCAAGCATGCTTTTCCGGATCATACATCAGGAACGATAGACATCGAACTGAAAGACGAACTAATCACAGCGACCGTGACGTATAAGGATAACGGGCAGGGCTTTGACACGTCGAAACAGAGTGAAGGGAACGGCCTCAGGATCATCAGGACGCTCGTTCACGACAAGCTCGGCGGGGAGTTCCGTCTCGAGTCGGGACCGGAAGGCACGACAGAGACGTTCAGTTTTATAAAATAAAAGGCATAGAAAAAGCACAGGAAAAAAGGAACGCCGGACATGACCCGGCGCGGGTGTTTGGACAGGAAATGGAAAATAATAATGCAATAATGCTAATAGAAGATCCCGAAGAGCGGAGGCGCCTCACGGATATGTTCGGGCGGCTCGGGTTCACGGCTATGGAGGCAGGCGATGTCATCGAATTCCTCCTGATGACAGACAGGGAAAAGCCTGCGTGTGTCATAGCGGACGATGTGTACAGAGGCATAAACACTGTCCGCATTTTTGACCACATCTCGGAAGCCAGCAGATACACCGTCACGGCAATTGTGATGAAGAGCGCCTCCGTCTCCGAAGGGGAAAATGAAGGGCATCCGGGGACGAAAAAAGAAAAGGCTGGACAAGCCGGATGCGCTGATATATATTTAACTTATCCGGTAGACGAAAAGGATCTCGGTCCGCAGTTCATGCTCGTGACTGCGAGAAAGAAGCGGCTGAGAGAACTTGATCAGGCCTTCGCCGAATCAGAAGGCAAATTCTCTTACGAGAGAAACGTAAGATACACCGTCCGCATGATCATGCAGGAGACAGGCATGGATGAGGACGAGGCTGAAGAACAACTCAGATCTGTATGCAGGGAGTACGGATATACATTAGACGACGCAGCCAATATCGTATACCGTATATTCCTGATGAAAGATAAAAGCTAAAACTTAATATCGTTTACAAGTCCGCTTAAGCGGACCATGAAGTGACGGAGCTCATGAAACGAAAGGACGGCAGTGATGCCGTACTCTTGTTTTCGTGAGCTCCTTTTATTTTCAAACATTTTCAAGAGGTGAAGAAGATGAAACTGAAAGCAAAACTCAATGGACAGACATATTCCTTCAAGGATATCAAGGATGTTCTGGCCAAGGCAAATGAGCCGAAATCTGCGGACAGGCTGCAGCAGATCGCGGCGGCAGATGAATCTGAGAGAGTTGCCGCAAAGATCGTTCTCGCGAACCTGACAGTCAAGGACCTTGTAGAGAACCCTACAGTTCCTTACGAGAAGGATGAAGTCACAAGATGCGGAATAGACTTCATGAACAAGAGAGTCTATGATTCCATCAAGAACCTTACGATGGGCGAGTACAGAGACCTCCTCCTTGACGAGAAGACGAACAACGACAAGATCCAGTGGCTGAACAGAGGAATCGACGGAGAAGTTGCAGCAGGCGTCGCTAAGCTGATGTCAGCAGCAGACCTCGTACAGTGCGCTTCAAAGATCCACAAGGTAACAAGATGCGCTACTGAGATAGGCCAGCCTGGTACACTCTCATACAGACTCCAGACAAACAGTACGACAGATGATCCTGATGACATCCTCGCAGGAATCATGGAAGGACTCACATACGGTTCAGGTGATGCCTGCTTCGGTATCAACCCGGTAGAGGATAACATCGACAGTACAAAGCGTATCGGCGACAAGCTCGGAGAGTTCATCGTAAAGGAAGGAATCCCTACACAGCTCTTCGTACTTTCCCACATCACGACACAGATGGACGCTCTCAAGCACGGAGTACCTCTTTCAGGATGCTTCTCGTCTATAGCCGGAACACAGAAGGCACTCGAGAACTTCGGCATCAACAAGGAGATGCTGCTTGAAGGATATGACGTAGCTTCTGAATACGGAATGAGCCAGGGACCTAACCTCCTGTACTTCGAGACAGGACAGGGATCCGAAGTTTCCATCGGAGCTGACGAGGGCGTCGACGAGATGACTCTCGAAGCAAGAACATATGAATTCGCAAGATACTTCCATCCTTGCATGACGAACAACGTAACAGGATTCATCGGACCTGAGACGATCTACGACGGCAAGGAAATGATCAGAGGAAACCTTGAGGACCACTTCATGGCTAAACTCCTCGGTCTGCCTATGGGAATGGCTCCATGCTTCACGAACCATACACCTATCAACATCGATGATCAGCAGATCGCAGTAATGCTCGTTGCTATGGCAGGATCCAACCTGTTCATGGGACTCCCGATGGGCGACGATATCATGCTTGCATATCAGGATGTATCTTTCCACGATGACGCTACACTGAGACAGCTGACGAACCGCAAACCTGCTCCGGCATTCTTCAAATGGGCTGTTAAGAGAGGTATCCTGGACGAAGACGGCAACCTCACAGACGTTGCCGGTGACGGATCTATATTCCTCTAATGCCGCAGGAACGCGAAAATACTGTAAATATGAAAGTATCATCAGATTGGAGTGTAAATCATGAATGCTGAAGAAATAAAGAAAATAGTTGAGCAGATAACGAGCGGCATGGATGTAAAAACAGCCGCTGCACCTTCCCACGAATCGATGAACAATGAGGGCGGTGCATTCTCGAAGGCTGTCGGACCGCAGAGTGCCGGTGCCGGCGAGATAACAACAGTAGCTGACGATGTACTCGCAGCAGAGAAAAGGCCTGTCCAGGACGACGGTATCATCGATGATATCAGACTCGTTGACTGGAGAAAGATCACGCTTGTCCCGAACATGCGCAATGAAGCGGAATACATGAGATTCAAGGCTCACACAGACGCAAGACTTGCAGTAGGCAGAGCCGGCGTAAGATACAAGACAGATCCGTGGCTCAGACTCCTCGCTGACCATGCAGGGTCTGTAGACGCTGTACAGAGAGATCCTTCAGATGAGATCATAGACAGGAACGGATTCTTCAGGATCCAGAGCGAATGCCCCGACAAGGAAACTTACCTGTCAAGACCGGACCTCGGAAGACTTTTATCAGATGAGACAAAGCAGAAATTAAGAGATAACTGCATCCAGAACGCTGACGTACAGGTCATCGCTTCGGAAGGACTCTCGAGCACAGCTTTTGACCAGAACATAGACGACCTCATGAAATCCATGAACGATGGATTCAAGGTAGAAGGATTCAAGGTCGGAACACCTATTTACATCAAGTATTCACGTGTACCGACGGAGGATCAGGTAACAGAAGCTCTTAACCCTAAGGTAACAATAATCCTCATCGGCGAGAGACCGGGTATGTCCACATTCTCGTCACTGAGTGCGTACATGACATATGGCGGTCATGTAGGGCTGGAAGAGTCAAAGCGTACGGTAATTTCAAACATTTTCGACAAGGGAACTTCACCTCTTGAAGCCGGCGCTCATATCGCTTCCATTGCAAAACTCATGATAGAGCAGAAGGCATCAGGTACAGATCTCGATCTCAAGTAAAAGACGAGGCAGCTCCAGGATCACTTTTTGGCTGCATAGATAAAGGGAGAATGATCATATTGCGCCGTAAAAACTGATCCGATAAGGCACCGCGGTCCACGCCGCGGTGTCTTTTTTTCGTGTGTAAATCCGTGATGCCCGGTGGTAAAATATACAGCAGGTAAGAAAGGAGCAGAGAAAATGAAAGACTTCATGGAACTCGCGAGATCGCGCTATTCCTTAAAAAAATATTCCGACAGAAAAATAAAGGACGAGGACATCGAGAAGATCCTTGAGGCGGCGCAGATCGCGCCTACGGCGAAAAACATGCAGCCGCAGCATATATATGTCATGAGGAGCGAAGAAGCGCTCGCGAAAATGGATCAGGTCACGCCATGCAG
>JBJETC010000334.1:0-5591 GCA_051883115.1 Anaerovoracaceae bacterium | reverse complement strand
TAGAGCGTCCTGTTGTTCGTGAAGATCACTTTTCCCGGGAGGGCGCCGTTCGGCTTCTTGACAAAACGGACTTTTACGTAATCGACAGGTACGTTTTCCGACGCGCGGCCCTTGCTGTAGAACGCGGCGATGGAGGCTGCCTCGCGGAGCGCTGTCTCGGTCGGCTCAGCGCCGTCTGTCCTCAGGATCACGTGTGACCCCGGTATATCTTTCGTGTGGAGCCAGTAATCTGTCTTTGCCGCTGTCCCGAACGTGAGGGCGTCATTCTCGCGGTTGTTTTTCCCTACAAGGACGGAGAAACCGTCAGACGTCGTGAATTTCCTCGGCGAAGCCTTGTACTTTTTCCCCTGTTTCTTCCTGTAGTTATTCTGGCCGCTGCGCTTTGATCTGCGCCTCAGATAGCCGGTTTCCTCGAGCTCGGCCCTTATGTCGTCTATGACCGTGACGTTTTCCGCCGTGTCTATATTCGCAGTCACGGATTCAAGATACTCGATACGCGCGTTATTTTCCTCTATGAGCGAAGTTTTTTCCTTGATGGCTGTCATTTCCTTGCCGTAGCGTTTGAAATATCTCTGGGCGTTTTTAGCCGGCGAGAGACGCGGATCCATAGGTATGTCGACCATCTCGTTCGTGTAGTAGTTAAGGACCTCCGCGTGCGACATACCCTGCTTCAGCGAAGCGACGTTCGCCGTAAGGAGCTCGCCGTACAGCCTCAGGTATCCTGAATTTTCAGCTTTAAGAAGATCCTCGTTCAGCCTTTTTCCCTTGAGATAGAGCTTGTCTAGCTTCTGCTCCACAGCACGCTTCAGTTCGCCCGCGCGCTGCTTCGTCCTGTTGCTCGACACCCTCCTGCTGAAGAAGTACCCGCAGGCCGCGCTCAGAGAGCTGAACACCGTCACCTCGCACGACTCCTCATACTCCGTCAGCGGCATGATATGAAAATCAACAGGCCGCCCGTCAGCGTCACTGTACACACGCGAGGTGAACGACAGATCCCTGATACTCGCGCGGACGGCGTCCAGCCGCTCGCGCCTGGACCCCTTCGCACGGGCGAGCTCCCTCGCCGCAGCCGGCGACAGCCCGCCGATCCTCGCGAGGAGCTCACGCCCCGTTTCGCCGGCGCTCTCCAGCTCTTCGGACGTCGCGTCCTTATACGGTATCTTGTCCTGCTCAGGCGGATACGTGTACGTAAGACCCGGAAGTATCTGCCTTACCCTGTCTATATCAGGCGTGATACGCTTCATGCTGTCTATGATCTTCCCGGTCTCGCCGTCGACGAGCGTTACGTTGCTGTGTTTGCCCATTATCTCGCAGACGAGCCTTTTCCTCGCCGTGAAGCCGAGCTCCGTCAGAGTCTCGAAAACGATCTCCACGATGCGCTCGGATCCGCGCTGATACACGTCTACGATCCTCGCGCCCCTGAGGTGTTTCCTTAAGAGCATGCAGAACGGGAAAGGCTCGCGAGGGTTTATGAAATTCTCCTCTGTGAGCATGATGCACGCGGATGAGCTGGAACATGAGGCGAGCAGCTTCCTGTTCCCGTTTTTCGTGTGCACGTTGAGCACGAGGTCGTCCTTGTCAGGCTGGTTTATCTTATCTATTTTTCCAAGGAGCACGGCGTCTTTTATCTCGCTGACTGCCGCCTCCGTAACGATTCCGTCAAATGCCATGTTTTTTACCCCTTTTTTAGAGCATTAGCGCAAATACTGTTCTATTTTACATCTAAAAGCGATTTTTGTCATTCATATGGAGGACGCACGGTGAAAATGCCGGGAAGCAAGATACCGCAGGCGGAGCATGCCGCGCGGGCTTTCTTTTTTCTCCAGGCTGAGCCGGATAGAAATAGACACATTTTTCAAATTATGTATGGACATATCGAAAAAAGTGAGTATAATAGCGTCGTATACACGAAAATTATACATAAATTAACAGATGTTAAAATACATGCCGGATGCCGGCCCGTGCACCCGGGTGTGAAAGGATCGAACGGGGGCGAGATAAAATGAGAAAACTTGAGGATCTGAGGCAGGTCATAGACATGACCGCGGAAATGTATCCCCGCAATTCGGCTTTCGTGCTGAAGGAAAAGGACGGGAGCCTTGAGGACATTGATTACACTGAGTATTCGCTTCAGGTGAAAAGCCTGGCAGAGGCGCTCATACGACGCGGCTTCGGCGGCGGCAGGATCGCGATGTTCGGAAAGAACAGCTACGGCTGGTTCCTGGCGAATGTCGCGGCGCAGTACGGCGGATGCGTGTCAGTGCCGCTCGACAGGGAGCTTAAGTATGATGAGTACCTTTCGTCACTCATACGCGCTGAAGTAGAGGTCGTTTTTTACGACAGAAAACAGAAGGCCCTGACGGAAAAGGCCGTGGCGTCGGGAAAGACGAGCGTGAAGCAGACTTTCGCGCTTTATGAGAGTGACGATCCTGATATTTTCGACCTTCTCGAAGAGGGCAGGAAATACGAAGCGGAGGGGTTCCCTGAGGTTAGCAGTGTCACGATAGATCCTGACGCAGTTTCCTTCCTTATATTCACATCGGGCACGACGTCACAGTCGAAGATCGTCATGCTCTCGCAGGGGAACATAGCGGCCGACATCATGGGGCTTTTCAGCGCTGTCCCGCTCAGAGACACTGATACGAACATAGCTATCCTTCCGTATCACCACACATACGGATCGACAGGCCAGTGGTACATGATCGCAAACGGCGCGCGCACCGTTTACTGCGACGGTCTCAAGTACATACAGAAAAACCTCAAGGAATACGGCGTTTCAACGTTTGTCGGGGTGCCGCTTCTTGTTGAGGCTATGTACAAGAGGATCATGAAGACGGCTGAGAAAGCTCATGTCGCAGGGTATATCAAGGCCATGCGCAAGGTCGCAGGCGGCCTTAAGAAAGTAAGGATAGACGTGAGGCGCCGGATGTTCAGAGGCATCATAGAGGCTCTCGGCGGAGAGATGAGGATATGCGCGCTCGGAGCTTCGGCTGCTGACCCTGAGGTGATCAAGGCGTTTGACGATTTCGGGATCGAGTGTCTCCAGGGGTACGGGCTCACGGAGACGTCGCCTGTCGTTTCGTGCGAGAGGCCTGACGCCATGAGGCCGGGTTCTGTAGGCCTTCCTGTGAGCGGTGTCCAGGTCGATATTTTTGAGCCTGACGACAACGGTGTCGGCGAGATCATGGTCAAAGGCCCGACTGTCATGAAGGGCTATTACGGCAACAAGGAAGCGACGGATGAGGTCCTGAGGAACGGCTGGTTCTACACGGGCGACCTCGGACGCATCGATGATGACGGATATCTTTATATAACGGGGAGAAAAAAGAACGTGATCGTCCTGAGAAACGGCAAGAACGTTTTCCCTGAGGAACTCGAGGAGGAGATAGGCCACCTGCCTTACGTCCTCGAAAACATCGTCGTCGGCATAGATAACGAAGTCGAGGGCAAGGAGATAGTAGTAACAGCGAAGATCGTCTATGACGACTCGTATTTCAGTGGAAAGTCGAAGAAAGAGATCGCCGGGATGATCCAGGACGATGTCGAGAAGATAAACAAGACGACACCTCCTTATAAGAGGATAAAGCGTGTGATCGTGACTGACGAGCCTATGGTAAAAACGAGCACAGGCAAGGTCAGGAGGTTCATCGAGATAGAAAACATAAAGGAGAGCGAGGAAAAGCGCATAGCGGCAGGGAAATAATGATGCCTGCCCGGCCCGCGCCGAGCACCCTGAAACCATGAGGCAGCCCTTCGGGGCTGTCTTTTTTTACATAAAAAAATCCCGGTCCTCAGAGGACCGGGTGACTTGGTACTGCCTACGGGACTCGAACCCATGATTCAGCCGTGAGAGGGCTACGTCTTAACCACTTGACCAAGGCAGCATATCTATGATCAGGAGTGCTCCTGATTTATATAAAAAATCGGCTTCAAGAAAACTTGAAATCGAACATTGGTTATTATATACTGCAACAAAGGTGTTGTAAAGCTTTTTTTTAGAAAATTTAAAAATTTAAGAAAATACATGGAACGGCACCTGTATTGGAATATAATAAAACAAATATCACTTTTTTTAACAGGGGTAAATAGATGAAATTCAGAAGCACCAGGGGAGATAAAGAAGAAAAAAACTCAGCTCAGGCCATAATCCAGGGCATCGCGCCGGACGGCGGACTTTACGTGCCGGATGAGATCCCGGCTCTGCCGTTCAGGATCGGCGACATGGTCGGAAAGCCTTATCAGGATGTCGCGAGGGCTGTGATAGGCGCTTTCTTTGACGATTACACGAAGGAAGAAATAGACCGCTGCGTTGACAGCGCTTATGATGAAAAGTTCGACACGGAAGAGATCGTTCCGCTCGTTAAGGCGGGCGACGCTGACTTCCTCGAGCTTTATCACGGGAAAACAGCCGCGTTCAAGGATATGGCGCTCTCGATCCTTCCTTATCTTCTCACGACTGCTGTAAAAAAAGAAAAAATAGATGACAGGATCTGCATCCTCACCGCGACTTCGGGCGACACAGGAAAGGCGGCCCTTGAGGGATTCGCCGATGTACCGGGCACGGAGATCATAGTTTTCTACCCGGTCACCGGCGTGAGCGACGTGCAGAAGAGGCAGATGATAACGCAGACGGGCGCGAACACGCATGTTTTTGCCATAAAGGGCAACTTCGACGACGCGCAGACAGGCGTCAAGAACATCTTCGCAGACAGATCGTTCAGGATGAAGCTTGAAAACGCCGGTGTCCGTCTCTCGTCGGCGAATTCGATAAACGTCGGCAGGCTCGTGCCTCAGGTCGTTTACTACGTTTATTCCTATATCAAGCTCGTCGAGAGGAACGAGATCGCGGAAGGCGACAAGATCAACATCGTCGTTCCTACAGGAAACTTCGGGAACATCCTCGCTGCTTTTTATGCTAAAAATATGGGCATTCCTGTTAACAGGCTCATCTGCGCCTCGAACAAGAACAAAGTGCTCACTGATTTCATAAACACAGGCGTTTACAACGCGAAGAGAGAATTCTACACGACGAATTCTCCTTCTATGGATATCCTGATCTCGAGCAACCTCGAGAGACTGCTCTATCACCTGGACGGCGGCAACGGCGCCGAGATCAGCGGGCTCATGTCCCAGCTGAAGTCCGAGGGCAGATATGAGATCTCGCCGAAGCTCAAGGATGCCATGGGCATATTCTACGGAGGCTTTGCCGACATAGACGAGACGAACGAGACCATAGGCCGCATGTACAGGGACAACGGCTATCTGATGGACACGCACACAGCCGTCGCTTACAAAGTCTACACAGATTACAGGAACGAGACAGGCGACATGACAAAGACCGTGATCGCTTCCACAGCAAGCGCCTACAAATTCGCCGAGAGCGCGGCCCTCGCCATCGGCCTCGATAAAAAGGAAAGCGCGTTCGATTATATCGACGAGCTCCACGAAGCCACAGGCGTAAAGATCCCTTCAGCCATGGAAGGCCTCGAGACCAAACCGGTCCTCCACAAAGACGTCATAGAAAAGGGCGAAATGGAAGATACAGTAGAAAAAGTACTCGTTAAATAGAAAAAAATAAAAGAAAAAGGCAC
>JBJETC010000333.1:0-5607 GCA_051883115.1 Anaerovoracaceae bacterium | reverse complement strand
AACAACATCTCATACGACCAGGTTTTCCAGGTCATAGCTGACAGGTTCACGGCGATAAAGCTTAAACTCGACATCGACATAGATCTCGAGAGCATTTTCGACGAGATCCACGACAGCATCAACAACGGCGCGTCGCAGGACTACGTTGTGAGCCGCGGCGAATACGTCACCGCGAGGATCGTTTCCGCATACATGGGATACGATTTCGTCGACGCGAAAGATCTCATCAAGTTCGACAGGAGAGGCAGGGTCCTCATGGATGAGACGAACGCTCTCCTCGGCGCGGAACTCTCGAAGCACGAGCACGCTGTGATACCTGGCTTCTACGGATCGTACGAAGACACGGGAGATATCAGGGTGTTCTCGAGAGGAGGATCGGACATAACGGGTGCTCTAGTTGCAAGAGCTGTGAATGCGGATACGTATGAGAACTGGACGGACGTGTCGGGCTTCCTCATGGCAGACCCGAGGATCGTAAAAGACCCTGAACCTATCCACAACATTTCATACATGGAGCTCCGCGAGCTCTCTTACATGGGCGCTTCTGTCCTTCACGAGGACGCGATCTACCCTGCGAGACTCGCCGGCATCCCTATAAACATCAGGAACACGAACATGCCTGATGATCCGGGGACTGTGATCACTGAGGAGCACGACCCGAACGACAGGCGCGTCATAACCGGGATCGCCGGGAACAAGGATTTCACCGTTATCGCCATTTACAAGAACGGCCTCAACAAGGAGAAAGGCTTTATCAGGAGGCTCCTCACGATAGTCGAGGATAACGGCATAAACCTGGAGCACATACCTACGGGGATCGACACGGTTTCCATCGTCATTTCGGACGACGAGCTCGACGGAAAGCTGGAAGATGTTCTCGAGGACATCAAGGCGCAGCTCAAGCCAGACGATATCAACGTTTACAGCGACATCGCGCTCATAGCTACAGTAGGATGCGGGATGAGCCGCAGAGCCGGCGTATCGGCGAGACTCTTCACAGCACTTGCTTCCGACGACATCAACATCAGGATGATCGACCAGGGCTCGAGCGAGATGAACATCATCATCGGCGTCGAGAACAGCGACTTCGAGAAGGCTATCAGAGACATATATAATGCATTCGAAGCGGAATGATGATATAATTTCATAACAGGAAAACGTTTGAAATACGACCGCCGGCGGACGGTCATGACCTTGCGGCTGGTGACACACATCGCCGTGAGGTCTTTTTGCGTCGGGAGGCATGCCCGGCGCGCGGGCTGTTTGTTCAGGCTGAAAAAAGCCTGATAGTAAAAAGGGAACAAATGAAAAATATTTTACGGAACCTGCTCCCGTACAAAGCGTGGATCGCGGTACTCGTCATACTGCTCGTGATCCAGGCGTGGTGCGACCTTTCGCTGCCGCAGTACACGCAGGACATCATCGATGTGGGGATCCAGGACAGCGGTGTGGAACACATCCTGCCGGAGAAGATCACCGCGCGGGACATGAAGCGCACACTCGGCTTCATGGATGATGCCGAGAAAAAAGCTTTTTCGGGGAGCTATTTACTTTCAAAGAAAAAGTACAAAGGTGAAAAGATCTATACGCGCAGGTCTTTGTCGGAGGACAGGCTTGATGAGCTCGATTCCGAGCTCCTTGATCCTGTCGCCGCCGCGGCGGAACTGCTTGCGGAAAAAAACAGCGCATCGGGCGGGGCTTCAGCCGGTAAGGCTGAGAAGTCCATCAGATCGTCCGGCAGCAAGACGCGCATGACAGTGGCCGTGAGGTACGCTGTCTACTGCGACAGGAACGCAGGTGTCGATACGGACAGCATCAGGAGCTCATATCTCTGGTCAAAGGGCGGGGCCATGATGCTGATGGCCCTTATCATGTTCGCTGTCACGGGAGTGACCGTGTTCATAGCTTCGAGGACAGGAGCTTCGGTCGCGAGAGACTTAAGAGAAAAGATTTTTTCCAATGTTATGCAGTACTCCGGCGCCGAGATGGACAGGTTTTCCACGGCGTCGCTCATAACGAGGTGCACGAACGATGTCCAGCAGGTGCAGATGGTAACGACCATGTTGCTGAGGATGGTGCTTTATGCGCCTGTCATGGGCATTTGGGGGATCATAAAGGTATCGCGTACGGGAGCCGGCATGGGCTGGGTCCTGGCGCTCGGCGTCGCCCTCGTGGCGGCTTTCGTGCTGCTCCTCATGAATGTGACGCTGCCGAAGTACCGCAGGATGCAGAGCCTCGTCGACGCCCTGAACCGCGTGTCGAGGGAGATACTCACAGGGCTCCTTGTCATCAGGGCGTTCGGGCGCGAGAAGCAGGAAGAGAAGCGTTTTGACAGGGCAAACAGAGAACTCATGGAGACACAGCTTTTCACGAGCCGCGTCATGTCTCTCATGCAGCCTGTCATCATGCTCGTCATGAACGTCCTCGCCGTTGTCATCACATGGATGTCGGCCCGCCTTATCGACAGGGGCACGATGCAGATCGGCACGATGACAGCGTTCATAACATATTCGATGATGATCATCATCGCTTTTCTCATGATCTCAGTCATATCGATACTTCTGCCGAGAGCTGCCGTAGCGGCTGACAGGATAGAAGAAGTAATAGAGACCGAGCCGACCGTGACAGACTGCGAAGAACCGGAGGACATAGCGCCGGAAGAACACGGCGGAGACATAGTTTTTTCCCATGTAGATTTCAGATATCCGGGCGCTGAGGAAGACGTCCTGAGTGACATTTCCTTCACGGCGAAAGCCGGGAAAACGACTGCTGTCATAGGGAGCACCGGTTCGGGGAAGAGCACGCTCGTCAGTCTGATCCCGAGATTCTACGATGTAACAGGAGGCAGCATTTCTATAGACGGCCACGATATAAGGAACATAACGCTCCATGACCTGAGGGACATGATAGGATACGTGCCGCAGAAGGGTGTGCTTTTTTCCGGCACGATAGCGTCGAACATACGCTTCGGGAAAAAGGACGCTTCGGACGGAGAGATGCGCGAGGCCGCGGAGACGGCCCAGGCGATGAGCTTCATAAATGAAAAAGAAGGCGGCTTTGAAAGCCATATCGCTCAGGGCGGGAGCAACGTGTCGGGCGGCCAGAAACAGCGCCTCGCGATCGCGAGGGCGATCGCCCGTAAGCCTGAGATACTCGTTTTCGACGACAGTTTTTCCGCGCTGGACATGAAGACTGACGCTGAGCTCAGGCGCGCCCTGGCTGAAAAAGAGAAAAACGCGGCGAAGATCGTTGTGGCCCAGAGGATAAGCACGATACTGAATGCCGACATGATCGTCGTCCTTGACGAAGGCCGTGTCGCGGGCACCGGGCGTCACAGCGAGCTCATGAAGACGTGCCCTGTCTACAGGCAGATCGCTGAATCGCAGCTCTCAAGGGCTGAACTGGAGGGGATAGGCTGATGGACAGTACGGAAAAAGAGATAAAGTACAGAGAGCATCCCCAGAACAAGAGGCCGCGTCACGGCCCGGGAGCCGCAATTGCGCCGGGCGAAAAACCGAAGAACGGCAGGGAGTCGCTGCATAAGCTCGTCAAGTATATGGGGAAACTCAGGATCATTGTCGCGATAGTCATGATATTCGCCGCGGGCGGGACAGTATTCCAGGTCGCGGGGCCGAAGGTCATGGGAAAAGCGACGACTGAGCTTGCCAACGGTCTCATGAGGAAGATAAACGGGACGGGCGGCATAGATTATGACAGGATAGGGAAAATCCTGATCCTTACCCTCACGCTTTACGCGGCCGGCGCGCTGCTGAATTTTTTCCAGCACTGGATAATGGCCGGTGTGACGCAGAAGCTCAGCTACAGGATGAGGCGCGACATATCTGAGAAGATAAACAGGATGCCTGTGAGGTACTTCGAGAAGAGGACGTTCGGCGAGGTGCTTTCCAGGATCACGAACGACGTCGATACTTTTACGCAGGGTCTCAACCAGAGCGTGACTACCGTCATATCATCGTTCGCGACGATAATAGGTGTCGTCGTGATGATGCTCACGATATCGCCTCTGATGACACTTGTAGCGCTCGTCATAATACCTGTGTCGGCGATGCTTCTCAAGTTGATAATAAAAATATCGCAGAAGTATTTCCTCGCTCAGCAGAGGTATCTCGGAAACCTCGACGGACAGGTCGAGGAGGATTTTTCGGGAGCTTTCGTGATCAGGGCTTTCAACAGGGAAGATGAGGCGATAGAGGAATTCAGGAAGACGAACGGTCTCCTTTTCACATCGGCATGGAGATCGCAGTTCCTCTCGGGACTCATGCACCCGGCGATGGTGCTGGTCGGTAACATGGGATACGCCGGTGTCGCTATCTCGGGCGGGTTCCTCGCTGTGAAAGGTGTCATAGGCATAGGAGACATCCAGGCTTTCATCCAGTATGTAAAGGAATTCACGAGGCCGATGCAGCAGATGGCGCAGGTCACGAACCAGGTGCAGTCCATGCTCGCGGCTGTGGAGAGGGTGTTCGAGTTCCTGGCTGAGGAAGAGGAGCCTGAGACGTGCGCCGATCCTGTGGATAATGAAGATATAAAAGGCGAGGTCGAGTTCAGTCACGTGAGGTTCGGGTACGATCCTGAAAAGCCTGTCATCCACGATTTCAGCGCGAAAGCCGAGCCGGGTCAGAAGATCGCGATCGTAGGCCCTACAGGCGCCGGGAAGACGACAGTCGTCAAGCTCCTCATGCGTTTCTACGACGTTGACGCGGGAGCGATATACCTGGACGGGCACGATATACGTGATTTCAGCAGAAGAGGGCTCCGTGAGAATTTCGGCATGGTCCTCCAGGATACGTGGCTGTATTCCGGCACTATCATGGAGAATATCCGCTACGGGAGGCTCGATGCCACTGATGAAGAGGTTTACAGAGCGGCTGAGGCTGCGCACGCAGATCATTTCATCAAGACGCTTTCTGACGGTTATCAGACCGTGCTCAACGAGGACGCGACGAACATATCTCAGGGGCAGAAACAGCTGCTCACCATAGCAC
The DNA here is from genome assembly GCA_051883115.1 of Anaerovoracaceae bacterium. Classification (GTDB taxonomy): domain Bacteria; phylum Bacillota; class Clostridia; order Peptostreptococcales; family Anaerovoracaceae; genus Aminicella. The sequence continues at coordinate 601 of JBJETC010000333.1, read as the reverse complement.
GGGCCGTGCTCGCGGACAGCAGGGTGCTCATACTCGATGAGGCGACATCGTCTGTCGATACGAGGACTGAGGAACTCATACAGTCTGCGATGGACAGCCTCATGAAAGGCAGGACGAGTTTTATCATAGCCCACAGGCTCTCGACGATAAGGAACGCAGATCTCATCCTCGTGATGCAGCACGGAGACATAGTCGAGCAGGGCACGCACAGCGAGCTCCTGGAAAAGGGCGGAGTGTACGCGGGCCTGTATAATTCGCAGTTTGAGGACACTGAGCCGGATACGGACGAAACAGCGGTATAAAATTCGCATCCAGGTGAAAAAAACCGTGTTTTAGTATATAATAAAGTTAAGTTATATCATTATTGCGCGGGGCTGTGATCTCACGGCAAGTCCCGGATCAAGAAGGGTGATGACTTATGAACAGATTGATAACGATCAGCAGAGAGTTCGGCAGCGGTGGAAGGATCATCGGAAGAATGGTCGCTGAAAAGCTCGGGATCCCTTTCTATGATAAGGAGCTCATTGAGATGGCCTGCAAGAAGAGCGGTCTGTCGAGAGATATAATCGAAACGGCTGAACTCAAGGCAAAAAGCGCTTTT
>JBJETC010000332.1:0-5625 GCA_051883115.1 Anaerovoracaceae bacterium | reverse complement strand
TCCTCTCTATGCCGTCGACTTCAGCCGTCCTCTTAAGGAGCTCCGCGAATGTTATGCCGCCGTCATACGAATTCACGTTCTGACCGAGCAGCATCACTTCCTTCACACCGTCAGCCGCGAGCCCGCTGATCTCGCTTATGATGTCCTCAGGTCTGCGGCTGCGCTCGCGTCCTCTGGTATATGGGACGATGCAGTATGTACAGAAATTATTGCACCCGTACATTATATTGACAAAAGCCTTGTGCTTGTATTTTCTGACGGAAGGCAGGCCTTCCTCTATGCTGCCCGCGTCTTTCCAGACTTCGCGTTCGCGCTCTCTGCGGCTCACCGCGTCGCGTAGGAGGTGCGGGAACCTGTAGAGGTTGTTCGTCCCGAATACGATGTCTACCCATGGGTATTTCTCATCGATAAGGTCAGTCACCCTTTTCTGCTGCATCATGCAGCCGCATACGCATACGATGTAATCCGGGTCCTCTTCCTTCCTGTGCTTCAGCTGTCCGAGCGTCCCGAAAAAACGCTTGTCCGCGTTTTCCCTGACGCTGCATGTGTTTATGACCTCGACACCGGCTTTTTCCTTTTCTTCAGGCGTGTAGCCCATATCCTCGAGGAAACCCGCTATTATCTCGGAATCGTGTTCATTCATCTGGCAGCCGAACGTCGTTATGTGATAAGTTTTATTCATCTGTTCTGATGTACCTCAATCCATTTCGTTTTTCCTGTCCCTTGTCATCAGGGCGATCACAGCATCTCTCGGTGTGATTGCCTCCTCGATGCAGCACTTGTAGATGCTTTCGGTTATAGGCATCTCGACACCGTTCTGCTCTGCGAGCTGCTTCGCCGCGACGACTGTCGTCATGCCTTCTACGACCATGCCGACTCTCTTCACGGCTTCAGACGGCTTTATGCCTTCGCCGATCATTATGCCGCACCTTCTGTTCCTCGAATGCATACTCGTGCATGTCACGATGAGGTCGCCTATACCGGTAAGTCCGAGGAACGTCGCCTCATTTGCGCCGAGCTTCACGCCGAGCCTCTTCATCTCAGCGATACCGCGCGTCATGAGCGCGGCTTTCGCATTGTCGCCGTACCCTATGCCGTCCGAGATCCCGGCCCCGAGAGCTATGACGTTCTTGAGGGCGCCGCCGGTCTCGACTCCTGTCATATCATCATTCGTGTAGACTCTCAGGCTTTCTGATGAAAAAACATCCTGCACGTATTTTGCCGTATCCTCGTCATCTGAACATGACACCATCGTCGTCGGCATGCCGCGCCCGAGCTCCTCCGCATGGGAAGGACCCGAAAGGGCCACGTATCTGACGTCCGGCTTTAATATCTTCGCGACCTGAGACATCCTCATCAGCGTGCCTTCTTCGATACCCTTCGCTACGTTCACTACTACCGTATCGTCTTCTATGAATGGGATGGCGTGTTCAAAGGCGTCCCTGAAACTCTGGGCCGGAGCTGCAAAAAGTATGATATCGCAGCCCTCGAGGCCCGATTCGTCATCGGGGAAAAGCCCGAGCCTGTCGCTGAACCTGACGCCCGGCAGGTATTTCTCATTGCTCCTCGTCTCCTGCATGATCCTGAGCTTTTCAGGGTCACGCACGACAAGGCTCACGTCGTGTCCTCTGTTTGTAAGATGCACCGCGAGAGACGTACCGAAACTCCCGGCGCCGACTATGCCTATCCTTGTCATTTCTGCTCCTGTTCCTGATCTGCTTTGTTCTCACCGGCCGCTGTCCCTGAAGCTGCATCCGGCTCTGCTTCGTTTTCGCCTGCGCCTGCAGCTGCCTCAGCGGCCGTATCAGTCCCGGCAGCTGCCGCATCTTCCTGATCTTTAACAGCCTCGCCTGTTTTTTCCTTAAAAGCTTTTTTCGAAAAAGAGATATTGCTCTCCTCGTGATGGATCAGCCTTACGATATTGCTCCTGTGGCGTATCAGCACGAGTGCTGCCATGACCGTGCCGAAATATATGAATTTCGGGTACATGTACCAGCAGAAGAACGGGAAAGAGCAGGCCGCGATGATCGAACCCATCGAGACTTTCCTCGTTATAAGCACCGCAAGTACGATGACTATGAGCATCGCGATGCCGAGCTGCCAGTGCAGCCTCAGCAGGACGCCGAACGCGACCGCGACGCCTTTCCCGCCCTTGAACTTCATCTCGACCGGATAGCAGTGGCCGATAAAAGCCGCGAAAGCGCAGCACATCGCGCCGAACTGGTCAGTCAGCGCAAAGCCAATGCTGACGGCCACGACACCTTTCAGTATATCCACAACGAGCGTCACCGCGGCAGCCTTCGCTCCAAGCACCCTCAGGGTGTTCGTCGTCCCCGGGTTCCCGCTTCCTTCCTTATGTATGTCTATTCCCTTCGCCTTAGCGAGAAGGGATGACGGCGAGATGCTCCCGAGGAAATACGCTGCCGCTATCGCTATAACGTAATACATGTTTTCTGTCATAAAAAAATCTCCCGGTAAAAAATATCCACTGAAAAATCCCTCTGCCTGCTGTCAGGATCAGAGGTCATTCTCATGCTTTTCCCTGAATACGAATTTTATCGAAGTGCCTGCGAATCCGAATGCTTCCCTGATCCTGTTCTCGAGATACCTCGAATACGAGAAATGCAGGAGCTTCCTGTCATTTATCTGGAAAGAGAAAAGCGGCGGCTTTACGCCTATCTGCGACACGTAGTAGATCTTCAGGTGTTTGCCCTTGTCAGAAGGCGGCTGTTTCATCATCACAGCGTCCTCGATGACACTGTTCAGCCTTCCTGTAGGCACCCTGAGAGCGCAGTTTTCCGCGATCGCTTCCGCGTTCTGCATCACCTGGTCCACTCTGAGATCATCTTTTACAGATATGAATATCACCGGGGCGTAGCTCAGGAAAACGAGTTCGCTGCGCACTTTCTCGGTGTATTTCTTCATCGTGTTCGTTTCTTTCTGTATGAGGTCCCATTTGTTCACGACGATGAGGACGCCCTTTCCGGCTTCGTGAGCGAGCCCGGCTATTTTCTTGTCCTGCTCTGTCACTCCGTCCTGCGCATCTATCATGAGCACACAGACATCGCTTCGCTCGATGGCCGCAACGGCTCTGATCACGCTGTACCTCTCGATGTCGTCATTGACCTTGCTTTTTCTCCTGATGCCGGCCGTGTCTATGAGGTTGTACTTATTGCCGTTCCACTCGAACTCAGTATCTATGGAATCCCTTGTCGTGCCCGCGATAGGAGAAACGATGACTCTGTCCTCCTTGAGCAGGGCGTTTACGAGCGATGATTTCCCGGCGTTCGGCTTGCCTATCACAGCGACGCCTATGCGGTCTTCATCCTCGCCTGTTTTTTCCTTAGGGAAACCGCTCACGATCTCATCAAGCACATCGCCGACATTCAGCTTGTTTATCGACGAAACAGGTATAGGCTCGCCGATGCCGAGCTGATAAAAATCATAGAGCGTATCCGCGGCCTGGCTCATGTTGTCTATCTTGTTCACGAGCAGGACTATCTTCTTGCCTGTGCGGCGGAGCATGCTCGCCACTTCATTGTCAGCTGACGTGATGCCTTCCCTGCCGTCTACCATGAAAACTATGACGTCTGCCATGTCTATGGCTGTCTGCGCCTGAGCTCTCATGTGCGAGAGTATGACGTCAGAACCCGGCTTTTCTATACCGCCTGTGTCTATGAGCGCGAATTCCACGCCGTTCCACTCGGTCTCGGCGTATATCCTGTCCCTCGTGACACCCGGTGTGTCTTCCACTATCGAAAGCTTTTTTCCTATGACCATGTTGAAAAACGTCGATTTCCCGACGTTCGGCCTTCCGACTATTGCCGCTACAGGTTTACTCATTTATGATACCTCCCGCGAAATCTTCAGCGTTGAATTCCTCGAGATCCCCGACTTTTTCACCTACACCTATGAACTTAACAGGCAGGTCGAACTGGTCAGCAACTGTTACTGCTATGCCGCCTTTTGCCGTGCCGTCGAGCTTCGTGATGATGACGCCGGAAAGCTTTGCGGCTTCGTTGAACTGCTCTGCCTGTGATATGGCATTCTTGCCGTTCGTGGCGTCGAGGACGAGAAGCGTCTCCCTCGCGGCTTCAGGGTATTCCCTGTCGACTATCCTGTTCATTTTCTCAAGCTCAGCCATGAGGTTTTTCTTCGTCTGGAGCCTTCCTGCCGTGTCGCAGATGAGGACGTCTATGTTTTTCGCCTTTGCCGACTGGATCGCATCGTAGATCACGGCTCCCGGATCGGCGCCTTCCTGGTGCATGACGGTGTTCACGCCTATCCTGTCGCCCCAGAGCTTCAGCTGTTCGCCGGCTGCGGCCCTGAACGTGTCAGCGGCAGCGAACATGACAGACTTGCCTTCGTTCTTAAGCTTGTATCCGAGTTTTGCTATCGTTGTCGTCTTGCCTCCGCCGTTTATGCCGATCATCATGATGACGAGCGGGTAATCCTCGGAAAGCTTTGACCTGTCTCCTTTATCTATGACGCCGGCGACAATCCTCGCGAGCGCTCTTTTTATATATTTAGGCTCCGTTATCTCATTGTCAGCGACCTCTTTCCTGAGTTCGTCCATGATCTTCTGAGTCGTGTCCATCCCGATATCAGAAGTGATGAGGACTTCCTCGAGGTCATCTATCATCTCGTCGTCTATCCTGGCGCGGTCCATGATGATGTCGCCGATCCTCTGGGACAGACGGCCGAAAAAGCCTTTTTTCTTTTCTGTGAGTGCCATTTTTACCTCCATTTCGCGCGGGTCAGCGCGTATTCCTAAGAAGTATACTCTTCTTCGTCGTAATCTTCCAGTTTGAGACTGAGCAATTTCGAAACTCCGCGCTCAGGCATCGTGATGCCGTAGAGCACATCAGCCTTTTCCATCGTCGTCTTGTGGTGTGTTATGACCGCGAACTGCGTGTCGTGGAAATTGCCGAGATAGTCCGAGAACCTGATGATGTTCTCATCGTCAAGCGCGGCTTCGACCTCGTCGAGTATGCAGAACGGAGTAGGTTTTACCGTCAGCACGGCGAAAATGAGCGCGATCGCGGTCATCGTCTTCTCGCCGCCCGACATGAGGTTTATGTTCTGGAGTTTCTTTCCCGGCGGCTGCGCCTTTATCTCAACGCCTGACGTGAGCGGATCGTCCGGGTCATCCATATAGAGCTCCGCGTGGCCGCCTCCGAACAGCTGTCTGAAGACTTTCTGGAAAACGTCGTTTATATTCGTGAAGTTTTCCCTGAACCTCCTGATGATCGTGTTGTCCGTCTCCCTGATTATTTTTTCGAGCTCCTCCTTCGCCTCGACGACGTCCTTTCTCTGGACCGTCAGGAAATCAAGACGCTTGCTCTCCTTTTCGTATTCCTCGATAGAAGAAACGTTTACCTGGCCGAGCTCTGCGATCTCCTTCCTGACCTGCCTGCACTCCTTCTGGGACGATGACATGACAAAATTCTCGTCTTTCATGTCGAGCGCTTCGGCATATGAGATCTCGAACTCGGTCCACAGCTTGTCCTTGAGAGACGAGAGCTTCTCGTCGCTCTTTACTGACCTCACGTTTATCTGATACTGCTGATCCTTCAGGGAATCCAGGCGGCCGTTCGCCTTTTCGTCAGCTTCCCTGACACCGAG
>JBJETC010000331.1:0-5659 GCA_051883115.1 Anaerovoracaceae bacterium | reverse complement strand
AGAGCGTCTTCGGAGTACCTGGGCGTCAACAGTGAAGACGTGATCGGCATGGAAGACAAGCAGATGGGCTGGGGCCTCACTGACGATACTTTTGACGAGATGGAGAAAAGGGTCCTGAACGGAGAGACGGTCACGGATTATACCGGGAAGATCAGGATAGACGGGACGATCCGCAACATGCTCGTCAAGGAAGTGCCTGTTTACCGCGACGGCAAAGTCAGAGGTATCTTAGGCTGGATACAGGATATCGAGAAGACGTCATCGGATTCCGACAGCCTCAGCAAAACGAGTATCATCGACGAAGCGAGCGGATGCATGAATGTCCGCGGCATACTCGAAGCGGCCTTCCTGCTCCACGACGCGTATGTCACAAATGGCGCAGAATATGATGCCATGATGATAAAAGTGTCGACGTGGGACCGGGAGGTACGTGAATACGGGAAGGAACTCTGCGCTGCCCTTCAGAAGAAGACAGGCGAGATCCTGAGGAAAAACGCCGGGCTGAGCGGTTTCCTGGGGCGCCTGACAGGCGGGGTGTTCGTCGTGATGCGCGCGCGCAAGGACGGTGCGGAAGAGTTATCAAAGCTCAGGGACAATATAGTACGGGACCTCGAGTCGATACACGAGCTTGACGGACGCACGCTTACGATACGTGTAAAGACGGACAGTATAAGCACCGGCGACGGGCCTGATCCTGATGAGCTTCTGAGGAGGATCGTTTCGGGGATCTCGAACAATGTCCCGTTCCACGACAGCGAGGTATCGTGACGGGAGATCATATTTCTGAGTAAAAAGGCATTCTCATGGGAGGATGTCTTTTTTTCATAAATGAGAAAAATATACACATGGTAAGACTTTATCGCTGCTGTGGCAGGGCGCTTTTTTCTGTGATATCATGGAAACAAATAACAGGGCTGATTTTTGCTGGAGGCTGTTTTGACGGCTGCGGGAGGCTCAATGTCGTACATAGAATTCAACGGGATATCAAAGGAATACATTACAGGCGAGACAAAGGTGCTCGCGCTTGACAGAGCTTCTTTTACGGTGGAAAAAGGGGAGCTCGCGATGATCCTCGGGGCTTCCGGCGCCGGAAAGACCACGGCTCTCAACATCATAGGCGGGATGGACAGCGCGACATCAGGCACCGTCACCGTTGACGGGAGCGACATCACGTCGTACAGCAGGAAACAGCTCACCGCGTACAGACGCACAGACATAGGGTTCGTGTTCCAGTTCTACAATCTTGTGCCAAACCTTACGGCCCTTGAAAACGTGGAGCTCGCCGTGCAGGTATCGGAGAACTGCCTCGATCCTGCGGAAACACTTGAGCGGGTCGGACTTGCAGACAGGATGAACAATTTCCCTTCGCAGCTCTCGGGAGGGGAGCAGCAGCGCGTTTCCATAGCGAGGGCGCTCGCGAAGAACCCTAAGCTCCTCCTCTGCGACGAGCCTACGGGAGCGCTCGACGATGTCACCGGGAGGCAGGTGCTGAAGCTGCTGCAGGACACGTCGAGCCAGGAAGGCATAACTGTGATCATCATCACGCATAACTCCGCCCTCGCTCCGATGGCGGACAGACTCATACGTTTCAGGAACGGCAGGGTAACATCCGAGACCGTTAACGATGATCCTCTGCCTGTGGATGAGATCGACTGGTAGAAGTGGCCCGGGAGGATCTGTCATGAGAAAGAGCAGCGCCTTCATGAAAGACATAATGAGGACGATACGGCATGAACACAGGAGGTTCGCCGCTATCGCCGTTATTGTGATGCTCGGCGTCATGATGTTTTCCGGGCTCAAGGCTTCATGCGAAGACCTCCGCGTGTCAGCAGACGATTTTTTTGACAGGCAGAAGCTCCATGATGTAGAGATCATATCAACGGCCGGCTTTACAGAGCAGGACCTGAAGGCAGTCAGAAAGCTCGACGGCACGGAAAAGGCAGTGGGGAAGGTCAGCGCTTCTGTGAGCGCGTACGCATCTGATCCTGATGTCCATAAGGACGCTGACTGCCGGGGACTCACGGTGAACATGCTGACTGACGGCATGGATGAGCCGTATCTTACAGACGGACGCATGCCGAAGGAGCCGGATGAAGCGGCAGTCACTGAGCACTTCCTGGAGGAAAGCGGTCTTGAGATAGGCGACAGCTTCTATATAAACGACACATATTTTTTCAGGAACGGGAAGTACAGGATAACGGGCGTCGTCACAGACCCGAGGCAGATGGACAATCCGTCGGGATCCGTAGCGTACAGGACGACGGACGAAGACGCCGATCAGGCCTTCGTCACGGAATCACTCGTAAAAAGGACGTACACGGCGATCGACATCCGGGTGAGCGGCGCGGACGGCCTTAACACTTTTTCAGATGAGTATGAGGATAAGATAAAAAAATACACGGACAGCAGGCTCGATGACGGATTCGTCTCGAAGCGCGAGAAGCTCACGGAGACTCTGCCGTGGGAGTCCGATGCCGTGTGGTATATACAGGACAGGGGGTCCCTCTCAGGTTTTTCCGACATAAAGACGGACGCGGATTCTATAGAGGCTATAGGCACGGCTTTTCCGATAGTGTTTTTCATAGTGGCGGTCCTGATCTCGCTTACGACTGTCGCGAGGATGATAGATGAGGACAGGGGACTCATAGGGACTTACAGGTCGCTCGGCTATTACAGCGGGGAGATAAGGAAAAAATACACGTGGTTCTTCACGCTCGCGTGGCTCGCAGGGACTGTGCCGGGAACGATCTTCGCTTTCCTCGGACTGCCGGGATTCATAACGACAAGGGTATTCACAGTCATGTACCTCCTGCCGTCATACAGGTACGTTTTCCTGCCTTCATGGGGCATAGCGGGGCCGCTTCTTTTCCTCGCCGGGATAACTGCTGTGGTCGTCGTGACGTGCAGGAAGGAACTCAGGCAGACGCCTGCCAGCCTCATGAGGCCGAAGGCGCCTAAGCCGGGTGCGAGGATCCTGCTCGAACGCGTGAAGTCTGTCTGGCGCAGGATGTCTTTCCTCAACAAAGTCACTTCAAGGAATATTTTCAGATATAAAAAGAGGATGCTTATGACGATCGCGGGGGTAGGAGGCTGCATGGCGCTCCTGATCTTCGGCTTCGCCATTCGTGATTCCGTGCATATGCTCACGCCGGAGCAGTACGGCAGCGTGACGAAGTACGACCTTCTCGCTGTCGGATCTTCGAGCGACAACAGGGACATAGTTTCTTACGCGGAAAAGTATGAAGCTGACGGGAAGGTGAATAATTTCATAAATCTCGAGGTATCAGGCGTGAAAATAAAATACGGCGGGTCCGAGGTCGATGCTCAGGTCTTCGTAGTGCCGGAAAATGCAGATCTCGATAAATTCATGAACTTCACGAGTCCTGACGGGAAAAAGCTCACGCTGTCTGACGGCGACGTCCTCATCACAGAGAACGCCGGGGAAGTTTCGGGATTTTCCGGCGGCAGCAAAGTCACGCTCCAGCTTGATGATCTCACTTCATCGAAAGTCAGAGTGACTTCGCTTTACCGTAACTATATGGGCAACTATGTCTTCATGACGGAAAAGACTTTCAGCAGCCATTTTGAGAACGTGGAGCGGAACGCTGTCATTATGAACTTCGCCGGGGGTACGGATGAGGAGGCTGTCGCGGACGAACTCAAACAGAAAGATGAGATAAGATCCGTCAGCAGCACATATAAGATCAGGAAGCAGGCAAATTCTTCGTTCAAGCTCATCAATACCATCGTCTATATAGTGATCCTGATGTCCGCAGCCCTTGCCTTCACTGTGCTGTTCACGCTTTCGGCTACGAATATCGCAGAGAGGGAGAGGGAGCTCGCGACGATAAAAGTGCTCGGCTTCTATGACCATGAGGTGCATCTTTATCTCAACAAGGAAACATGGCTACTCACAGCGATAGGCATACTGATCGGCATACCGGCAGGTTACTTTTTCTCGCAGACATTGCGCGTGATACTAAAGCTCCCTGCTATAACGCTGAAAGTGACGATCTTCCCGCAGAGCTATCTCATATCAGCTCTCCTGTGCGTCGCTTTCGGGATCATAGTCACTGTTGTCACGGATATTTCCCTCAATAAAATCGACCCTGTGACGGCGCTCAAGTCAGTTGAGTGATCTGGTCTTATAAAAGAACAAGAAAATCCTGCCCCGCCTGATCTCATGACCGGCGGGGTTTTCCATGCCTTAGCGTGCGAGCATGCTCTGCATAAAGTGAAATCGGCGGGGAATAAACTGCAATTACCTACTTAATGTCTTGTTATTACTTAGCCAAAAGCATAGAATGATATTAGTATTTATATATATGCTTATGTTTTTTTGAAGGCCGCAGATAAAGTGAAAAAGAGATTCATGGGTTTCAATAATAACTACATGGAAACAAACAGAAAGCGGAGCTGGATGTACTGGATCAGGCTCATTTTTCTTACGGCCATTTTGTGTCTTTCTGTCGTTCTGGTGATCCAGAACAATTACCTCGTAAGATCCGGCGTGCTGAAGACAGGCGATAAAGTCCGTCTTGAGGGAAAATGGAGATCGTCAGGCGATTCGTGTGTCTGCACGATACCTGATGAGCTGCCTGAAGACGCCGTTCTGTCAGTCATCCATCTCGGTAATGATGTAAAAGTCTATGTCGACGATGAACTGATCTTTTCAAGCACAGGAAATCCTTCTAATGTGAGAACGAATGACGACTGCATAGACCTTCCTGATAACTGCGAGGGCAGGGAGCTCAGGGTCACATGCGGCGATTCGCTGAGGTCTACGCTCACACAGCTGAATGAGCATTCTTTTATAGGCACTCGCGATGCCCTTATCCTGCACATTTTATACCGCAACCTTTACGCCCTCCTTTTCGCATGCTACTCCGTAGCGCTGTCGCTTTTCATATTCGCGATAGAATTCAGGCTGAGCGGAGGCGGCGTGACGAACAGGGAAGCCGCGATAAACGTCGCACTTTTCGTGCTCTGCGGGGGCCTGTGGTGTCTTACAGATTCGCAGATACTTCAGCTTTTCACTGAAAAAACAGGGATCGTGGCGATGATAAGCGTCATAGCTTTTCTCCTCCTCCCGGTATTCCTTCTGCGCTACATAGATGCGCTCCTCAAGGAAAAAAATCTCTATATGATCGAGACGATATTCATCCTGACGGGTTTCGTGATACTCCTGCTGCACGCGGTTGGGCTCGTCTCCGTCTACAAAACCGTGACGGTCGTCCACATCCTCGCGTTCATCGTTATGCCGGTTGTCATATACGACCTCGTGAGAGAATGGAAAAAATCGCGGAGTAATGAGGTAAGGAAGGTCGTATCAGGATGCGTCATATTCTTCGTATGTGAGGGCGCGGCAATCATCGCCTACTATATGAAGAGTTCAAGCAGGCTTTATTCAGAGATATTCAGCGCAGGGATACTCATGATATCGCTGAGTTTCGTGAGCGTGTTCATAGATCAGTATTACGGGCTCCTCGGTAAGGATTTCGAGAGCAGGGTATACCGCCGTCTCGCCTATTCAGACATCATGACGGGGCTCAAGAACCGCACCGCGTATAACAGATGGATAAAGAACAGGGTGCTGAAAAAAGGCACTGCCATAGTAATGATAGATATTAACGACCTGAAGGCGAGGAACGACAATTAC
>JBJETC010000330.1:0-5733 GCA_051883115.1 Anaerovoracaceae bacterium | reverse complement strand
TTTATTTCTGCTGAGAAATCATAGGACAGATTCTGGAAAATTATACCCTCGAGCATTATCCGAAGGTCAGAGAGCTCAAGGAGTTCGCTCAGAGGGAACTTATTAACGCCCGCAAGGTCATGATGAGCGGGAGCGGACCTACGATCTTCGCCGTGTACGACGATCTGGCCGAGGCTCAGGAGGGCTGTGCGAAGCTCAGGGACCGCGGGTATGAAGCATACTGGACGCTGACGTCTAAGTAGGCGGCAGTGCCGGTGCGCCGTATATTTCTTTTTAACAGATGTTTTTTAACATCGAAGGTGAAGGTGCGAAGTGATAATCGATATTGACAGTCATAAACCTCTCAGGGAATCCGTTTATGAACAGCTGAAAATGAGGATCCTTAAGGGCACGCTCAAACCGGGGACAAGACTCATGGAAGTTGAGCTGGCTGACGACCTCGGAGTAAGTAGGACACCTGTAAGAGAAGCCATGAGACAGCTTGAGAAGGAAGGTCTCGTGGAGATAAAGCCAAAGCGCGGAGCGTATGTCTCGAACATTTCCGTCGATGACATGATAGATACGCTCATTGTCAGAAAAGAGCTGGAGGGCCTTTGCGCCGAGCTCGCCGCGAAGGCGATAAACGAGGAACTCAGCGAACAGCTCGAAGGCATCATGCGTCAGTACACGCAGGCGATCAACAACGCCGACACGGAGGAGATCATCCACTATGATGAGGCGTTCCACCGCTGCGTTTCCGAGATCACCGGGAACAGGACGCTCATAGAGACGTATACCATCTGCCAGGACAGGACGCTGAGGTTCAGATATCTTTATTATGAGGATTTCAAGCGTTACGAGTCCATGCCGGCTGAGCACAAGGCGATCGCCGATGCCATAGAGAGCGGGGATGCCGAACGTGCCAGAAGGACAGCCGAGGAGCATGCTGAACAGCTCATGGCGTTCGTTGAGAAGGAAGGCGCAGCTTCGTTCAGATAGGACGAGCACGCGGTGCGGGCACATTGTTCCATATCATTGATCATCAGAGACTGCTGAGCAGGGAGACCTGCGAGGCGGTCTTTTTTTCGTGCCTGCATGAGGGAGGAAAATGCGGGGCGGAAATGCGGGAAGGAAAATGCGGGGCGCCGTGTTTATTGCGACAAAATAAAAAATTTATTTGTTGCAAAAATATGGTAATAATTGTGAAAACCGGCGAAAACAATTTGCTAATGAAAATATTTTAGTGATATAGGTGCTTTTTATCGTGGTAAAGCATGTGGATAATTCCTTGACAAATATAACTATATTGATATTATAGATGTCGAAATGTTTAGATAATAATACATATATCGAAATACGTAGATATAAAAATTATTCAAAGCGTTGTCGGAAACATAAGGGAAATGATTTTGATGTCGGGAGATCAAGGATATGGAACAGAAAAAGACAAGCAGAAAGATGTTGGATGGCATTTTCCGCGGCAGGAAAGCGGGTGTGCTCGTGCTGGCAGTCATGATGGTCATGGCGATGATGTCGGCAGTTATTTTTTCCACAAGGTCAGACGCTGAGGGCGAAAAGGTAAAGGAATTCGAAGTGACAGACCCGAAGGGCCTTTACTGGACGATGAAGGACATAAACAGTGACACTTCAGGCGCTGATGAATACGTGGTCAGGCTCAAAACAGATGTCAGTATAAGTGAGCTCGATATCAGGAAAAACGTCACGATCCTCGGCGAAGGCCACACTATGAACGTAAGCAAGTACGGATCGATATACGTTTCAGAGAACACGCTTTCTCTCGGAAAAAAAGACGCGTCAGCCGAAGAGAACAAACTCACGATCAAGAGCGGGTGGAGCTCGGAATCTGACGCCGTTCAGAACTACGTCCTGATCCAGCTGAACCCTAAGGGAACGAACGACGTGAGCGTCAACATGTATGACGGCGTCACGCTGCAGGGCGACGGACCGGTGCAGAATTACCTCACAGCGATGGCAGTCTACGTCGGATCCGGCTCTTTCAACATGTACGGCGGTGATATCACGGGATTCAAGGCTGTTGGCAAGAAAACCGGTATGTGCGGCGCAGTCGCCGTTCAGTATTTTTCCAGGAGCAAGTCGTACCCGGTGTTCAACATGTACGGCGGCCGCATCCACGACAACGATGTGGAGATATCCGGGAACCACGGATTCACAGGCGCGGTCACGCTCATGTACGGCGCATCGTTCAATATGGCAGGCGGAGAGATCTCGAGCAACAGGATCACGTCGGCCGCGGGAGAGCACGCGTACGGCGGAGGTGTCGCGGCATCTTCGAACGGCAGGGTAAACGATCTGACAGAGGATGACAAGATCCTCGGGGACGCTATCGGCTTCGGCGGAGCGGTGACGACTCCGGAGAAAAAAGTATCCGTTAACATAAGCGGCGGCAGCATCGTTAATAACGACACCGGAGCTAACGGCTGCGGCGGCGGTATCTTCGTGAACGGCGATTCAGATCTCAGTGTCTCGGGCACGGCTGTCATAACAGGCAACAAGGCAAAATACGGCGGCGGTATCTACAACAACTCGAAGAACGAGATCAGCGTGGCAGACGGCGTGGTGCTCGCCAACAACACGGCGTCAGGCGCAGGAAACGACTTTTTCCAGCTGAGCGAGGGGAGTAAGAACGTCTCGGCAAGGCTGCCGAAAGCTTCGTCGATGAACGCGCGCTACACGCTCGACAGCTCTGATGACCCGATATCAGCATGGTTCGATGATAAAGAGGGCGCCCGTTTTGTCAAGGACGCCGGCACAGAAGTCGACGTGACGAGCCCTGTAGCAGGCGGCAGCAGTCTCGCGGCAGGACCGAAGACGCCTGAATACGGCGTGACATATGAATTCAAGAGCAGCGACGGCACTGAACTTCCGGACGAAGTCATGGCCCTCCTGCCTTCGGATACGACATCATATAAGAAAGGTACGGAAGTTGCGGCTAAAGCTCCGTCATCAACGACAGTGAGCGTCAGCGGAGGTACGTGGAAATTCGAAGGATACGACAGGGAAAAAGCCACGGCAGACGGTCCTGTAACTTTCACAGGCACATGGAGATTCAACAAATACATACCGCCTGAAATCACACCTGAACCGGAGCTTTTCCACGTGAAATACGTCTTCAGGGACACAGACGGCAGAGACGTGCCTGACGAGGTCAAAGCGCTCCTCCCGGTTGATAACAAAGGATATCTCAGGGGTGCCAGGGTCACGCCGATCGCTCCGGCAAAGACAACTGTGATCGTATATGATGACTCGACGGACGGCACGGACAGCAGCGGGAACGGCAGTGCGGACAGCAGCAGGAACGGCAGTACGAACGGTATCGCAGGCGGCGGAGCGTCAGCCGGCGCAGACGTCTGGACTTTTGTCGGATACGACAAGGAGTATGCCGTAGTTGACGGCGACGTGACATTCACAGGCACATGGAAAAAGGTCAGAGGTGTAAGCCCTGAGACCGATGATCCGGGCAAGATCAATAAACCTGAAGGGAAAAAAGATGAAGACAGCATGATCAGAAAGGTGAAAAAGCCGACGCCTGACAAGGCTGTTGATCATGACGGAAACGAGATCGTCAGGACATCGGACGATGCCATGTCGGGAGTGTATATGTCGCTTCTCATCCTCTGCGGGATGCTGGCAGCGATATGTGTCAGGATATTCAACAGAAGGAACGAGTGATCCGATCAATAGATTTTCTGACGATTTACCTGATGCCATTCATGCTGGAAGGTAAAATAAAAGCCCGGGGAGCAGATCATTGACCTGCCGCCCCGGGTTTTTACGTATCAGGGAAGTTATTATTGAAAAATGAGTTTGATGATTTCTTGTTTTCTTTTTCTTTGTCCGGCAGATCAGTTCTGGCTGCTGGACGATTTTATAAGCGTCACTCTGATCGAAACATTGGCGCCGTTCTGTCTTGCGACTCTGAGAGTGACCTTCTGGCCGGCCTTGTATTTGCTGAGCATGGAAACGAGCTCGGCCTGTGTCGTTACGGTCTTGCCGTCGAGCTTGTAGATGACGTCTCCGTCTCTGAGGCCGGCGCTGCTGGCTTTAGGGTTCGTTACGCTTGAGATGTAGACGCCGCCTGTTGAGTAGCCGTACTGTTTCGCGAGCGAATCACTGAGCGTCGTCGCGTTTATCCCGATCATTACATCGCTTGTCGCGCTGCTCGATGAATTCGAGGAAGATGAGCTTCTGCTCGGTGATTTTCCTGTGCCGCCCTCTTTTATCAGCTGCTTCGCGATCTTGGCAGCTTTGTTGATCGGTGTTGCGAATCCGAGGCCTTCAACGTCTGAACCTGTTGATTTTGCCTCGACTATGCCTATGAGGTTGCCGGCTGAATCGAACATTCCTCCGCCGGAATTTCCAGGGTTTATGGAAGCGTCAGTCTGGAGGAGGTTCATCGTCTTGCCGTCTACAGTGAGGTTCCTGTTGAGGGCGCTGATGATCCCTGTAGTCGCTGTGCCGCCGAGTTCTCCGAGCGGGTTGCCGATGACTACGACCTGATTGCCGACCGAGAGCTTCGAACTGTCGCCGTATGTAGCAGCCGTGAGGCCTGTGGCGTTGATCTTTATAACGGCGATATCGTTATCCTCGTCCTCGCCGACGACCTTTGCTGTATATGTCTTTTTGTTGTTGAGCGTGACTGTGATCTTTGTCGCTCCGTCGATGACGTGCTGGCATGTGATGATGTAGCCGTCGGACTGGATGATGACTCCGCTTCCTGCACCTTTTGTAACGTAGTTCTGCATCCACATGTCGGTGGAAACGGATTCCGTTGTGATGGAAACGACTGAAGGCTCAGCTTTCTTGATTATGCTCTTATATGAAAGCGTTTCGTTTGAACTCGTCAGCGTGTAGTGTGTCGCTGTCCCGTTCGTGCCGCCGTTGATGCGGCTGTAGTAGAACAGGACACCGCCGACAGAAACGATCGATGACAGTACGACGCATAAGATGAGGGCAAGGATGAAGCCGCGTCTCGTGATGGCGAGAGGTTTGCTTCCCTTGCTGTGCTTAGGATCTTCGTTGGCGTTATAGTAGTAATTCCCGTCGTTTGGAGGGACATTGCCGTATCCGCCGTTTCCGGCATCAGCGTTATAGTAGCCGTTTGCGTTCGTGTACTGGTCGTTCGTACCGTACTGATCGTTCGTACCGTACTGATCACCAGCGCCATACTGTTCGTTCGCGCCATACTGGCTGTCGGGGCTGTACTGATCGTTTCCTGTGTAATTGCCGCTGTGATTATTGGCGTCAGTGTACTGGTTTTCCTGGCCGTAGTTCCGGTCAGCATCCTGCGGGGTGCTGTAGTTCTGCTCGGTGCTGTTTTTTTCAGCGTCTGTGAAATACTGCTGTTCAGGCTGGCTGCCCGCAGCCGGCTGCTGGTCCGAGGCCCGGCCATACGCCTGATACTGGCCCTGACCCTGGTCGTAAGCGCTGTTCATGCTGTCAGGATCAACGTGTACGTAATTATCTGCAGCGTCATTCGTTATGTCTATCGTCCTTGTCTCACGCTCTTTTTCAGAGCTGGAGTTTGTCCTATTGTAATCATCCATGGCATACCTCCGATTTGATTTTCCTTTCTGAATATGATTTAAGTATATACGCGAAATATGTGGTTTTTGTGGCCTGATTGTTGTTAATTATGTGGAATAAAATATATATTTATGTGTTACTGATACCACCGTTGTGATAAAATAATAAATTAAATGACAAAACATTAAA
>JBJETC010000329.1:0-5764 GCA_051883115.1 Anaerovoracaceae bacterium | reverse complement strand
CTTGTATCTTTCCTGTATAAGAGTTATATTATGTACGGAAATAAATACATGGAAAATGAAAACTTCATTCTCAATATTTTTCCAGGTACAATTATTTCTGTCTTTCACATCACACTGAAGCTCCGTGCGCAGATGCGTTCAATGCACTTTATCAGGCGCCGCGGAGCTTTATTTTTTTCTGCCTTTTTCCGGCCGGCGAATGCTGCCGTCTGCTCAGCACAGTGACACGAAACGGCGCTGTGTTAAGCTATAGACTTAACTTTTTTCTATACAATGAGTTATAATGATACTAACTTATTGAAGAAGCAGGTCATGAAAATGGATGAAATAATAAAGGGAACTAAGTTCAGCAAATTCTGGTACAAAGACATCAGAGAGATCACTACCATAAAGGGCATGCTCCGCGAGAGCGCCACGCTTTATCATGATAAGCCGGCGTTCTGGGTCAAGGGGCAGCGCGGCGGCGAGTACAAGGCGATAGATTACGCCCTGCTGCAGCACGACGTCAACGCCCTCGGCTCAGCCTTCACGGCGCACGGTTTCAAGGGCCGCAAGATCGCAGTCATGGGCGAAGGCAGCTACGAGTGGATAGCATCTTACCTCGCTGTCATCTGCGGTGAAGGGATCGTCGTCCCTGTCGACAGAGAACTCGGCCCTGACGAGATAGACAACGTCCTCAGAGCATCAGACTGCACGACTTTCGTCTGCTCATCAAAGACGCTCAGCAAAGTCGAAGGCCTGGACAGGATCACGGATCTCATCGTCACGGAATTCTACGGCGACCGCACAGACGAGGCGGAATCGCCAGCGCCGATAAAGACGGACCTCATGAGCCTCAGGAAGCCGGGACGCAATGTCTATTCATGGCGTGAGCTCCTGCTCGAAGGCGACAGGATACTCGCATCAGGCGACACGTCATTCGAGGACATCGAGATCGACCCTGACGCGCTTGCCGTCATACTTTTCACATCGGGCACGACAGGCAACCCTAAGGGCGTCATGCTCAGCAACAGGAACATAACATCGAACATCATGGATGTCTGCAGGATCGCGCACATCTACACATGGGACAAGACGCTTTCCATCCTGCCTATCCATCACACATACGAATGCACGCTCGGCATGCTGCTCGTCCTCTACCGCGGCGCGAGCACGGCTTTCTGCGAAGGCCTCAAGTACATCATCAAGAACATGCAGGAAGCCCACAACACGGTATTTATCGCCGTACCGCGCATGCTTGAGATGATCCACGACAACATCATGAAGAAGATCGAGAAAGCCGGCAAACTCGGCACGATCAAGGGCGCCATGAACATAAACAGGTTCGTGAGACACACAGGCATAGACCTCAGCCGCATGATGTTCCGCCAGATCTACAACGGGCTCGGCGGAAAGCTCAGGATGTTCATAGCAGGCGCTGCGGCGCTCGACCCTCAGATCTACAGGGATTTCGAGGACTGCGGAGTGACTATCCTCGAGGGATACGGCATGACCGAGTGCACACCGCTCATCTCCGGTACGCCTCAGGCCGCAAGGACAATGAGATACAAGAAAGCCGGCTCCGTCGGGACTGTCGTCGACCACGGCGAAGTAAAGATCATCGACAAGGACCAGAACGGCATCGGAGAAGTCCTCTTCAAGGGACCTAACGTCATGCTCGGCTATTACAACATGCCTGAGGAAACTGCCGAGACCATCGAAGATGGCTGGCTCCACACCGGAGACCTCGGCTACGTCGACAAGGACGGATGGCTCTATCTTACAGGCAGAAAAAAGAACGTCATCGTCACTGACGCCGGCGAGAACATCTACCCTGAGGAAGTCGAGGACTACCTCAACAAGAGCCCGTACATCGCTGACTGCATGGTCTACGCTGCCGGGGAAAACGAAGACATCGTCGGTGTCCAGATCTATCCTGATCTCGACTACATCAAGGAAAAAGAAGGGCGCGAACCTGGCGAGGAGGAGCTCCAGGACCTCATCGAAGGCGTCGTGAAGGAGCTCAACACCGGACTTTCGCCGTTCAAGCGCATAAGGCGCGTTTACGTGAGGGACGAGGATTTCGTCCGCACGACGACACAGAAAATAAAACGCCACGAGAATGTGGTAGAAGATAAATAAGATACAGAGTTATTTTTCTCACACAGGCCGGATATATCACATATCCGGCCTTTTTTCGCGTATTTTTTTCGATAAAAAGTCTTTTATCTGATAATAGCTCGCGGTGAGTGTTTTCCTCTCGTTAAAGAGTATAAGTGCAAAACAAATGAGCTGAAGGACGTCTGCGCCGCTTATCCCGCGCCGTCCCGGGCGGCTCGCGCCGAGGAGCGCGCACTGGAGCAGTATAAGCCCCACAGACACAGACGTCTTTACGATATTCCGCCTGAAATTTATCAGCTTTTTCGCCGTCGTCATCCTCACGGCGAAAACGACGAAATAGCTCACGGCCGTCGCGATCACGGCTCCCTGCACACCGAGCGGGCCCGGTATCAGGGCGAGATTCACTGCTATGTTTATCAATGCCGCGGCCATGGACGTGACAAGGGCCAGCCAGCTTTTTTCCGCCACCATGTAGGCGCTGCTGAAAAACGATGAATAAGATGAAAAAACGGCGGCAAGCACGAGGAGCGGCACGTACCGCTCCGCGCTCCTGTATTCCTCGGCTGCGAGAACGCTCACGATGTCATCAGACATGAGGATTATGAGCGAAGCCATCACGGCCGTCACGCCCTGATAGGCGCTCCAGACCTTAGAGTAGAATATCTCGTACGATCCTTTTTCCCCTTCGGCCTCCCTGAGCGCAGATATCTGCCATGCCTCCATGAATATGCCGGCCAGTATCGTGAGGATCGTAGGGATCTTGCACGCCACAGCGTAGATGCCGTTCGCCTCACTGCCGATGAAATGCGTTATCATGTAGCGGTCCGACACGCTCGTGATCCACCAGAGGATCGACGTCGGTATGAGCGGCACGCTGTACCTCAGCATCTGACGCGAGAGCACACGCTCCGGCCTGAACGTCACCATGCGCCAGAGTTTTTCCTTTATAAAAAGGAAGACCGCGAGGCCTGCGTCGGCCAGGATGACTGAGAGCACGTAGCCTGTGACACCGAGGTGCAGGAACACGAGAAAAACTATGTTCATGCTCACGGTGAGTATCGTGTTCACGATGCCCTGGATGCTGTAAAGCCGTATTTTCCCCTCAGCCCTGATGAACTGGGCGTTGAGCGTGTGGAAACACGAGGCCTCCGCGTAGAGCATTATCGCCCAGGCGTACCCGCGGAACATGCGGCTGTGTTCCAGGACCGGGCAGATCAAAAGCCAGAGCAGCATCCCCGCGCAAAGCACGAAAACTCCTGTCGAATAGACATCTCTCCGCTTTTTCCCGCCCTTGACGCTGTAACGGAAGACGCCTTCGTTTATGCCGAAGGAAACGACAGGTATGAGGAGGCATGCCGTCTGCGTTATGATGTCAGCCGTGCCGTATTCACCGGGCGACATGAATTCCGTGTAGAATCTGACCATTATAAAAGTGATCAGCCTCGATCCTATCGTTCCGAGACTGATCAGCGTAGTGTCAGATATCAACGCGGAATACCGGTTATTTTCTTCTGTCATTATTTCCTTCCGGGTTCAGGAGTACCGCCTGCCGCACGCGGCCCGCCTTCCCTGAGACTGCTTATTTTTCTCCTGAGCGCTGTCCTTTTCCTGTAGTATTCGAGTGCAGCCGCAGCTGCCGCTCCGGCTGCCAGCATCACAAGGCGCATCCTGGACGGCCACATGAAACTCAGACCTCTCGATACCGGCCCGGCAGCGATCGCGAACAGCGATCCGGCTACGAGCCCCAGGATCACGAACCTTAACTGTACAGGATATTTTAACATCAATGCCTTGAGTACGCGAATGAAAATCGTGATCCCGGCGATTATCCCGAGGGCAAACACGGCGAGCTGCGGGGCGTATGTGAGATCCCCGGAAAAAACACTTTTCACCGCGTCTATGATCGGGATGTAAAGCCCGAATATCAGCAACACGGAGGATCCCGATATCCCCGGGAGTATCATAGCCGATACCGCGGCAGCGCCCGCTCCGAAAAGCGCGAGCGCGTCTGCGGCGCCGAAGCCAGTCATGCTGAACGATACGCCGCCGGCCATTCCCATGACTGTAAGGAGGACGACGAACACCGCACCTGCGATCGCAAGCGCCAGGTTCTGAGCCGTCACGTTCTTCCTTACGCTTTCGTCCATGCAGAGGGCCGCGCACGCCGCAGCTGTAAATCCGGTAAAAAGTGAACTCGCGCCGTACATATCGCTCTTGAAAAATCCTGACAGCAGTGTCACGGCGGCTGCCATTCCCGCGATCCACCCGAGCCCGAGTGTCGCGAGGAACGGCAGAGCCTGCTTTATCCTGCCGGGCTTCAGGCTCGTTACGCCTTCTATGGCGTCAACGAACCTGTCGTAGAACCCGAGGATGTAAGCGACACTCCCGCCTGAAACGCCCGGCACACTGTCAGCCGCTGCCATCGCAGAGCCGAATATCATATTTTTGATGTATCCGGATAAAGCCTTCATTTGGGTCACTTCTCTTTTTCTGATGTATCGTTTTTATCTTCTGTCGTGCCGGCCTTCCCTTCGTCAGCATCGTCTTTTCTGCTTTCGGTATCGTCCGCCTGAGCATGCTCGCCCGGCTTTACTGTATCATCTGCTTTTTCATATGAGCCTGAAGTCGGTGCTCCGCTCTCAGATACAGGCTTCCCGCATCTGCTGCAGAAATTCTCTCCTTTTCTGATCCTGCCGCCGCACCTGCTGCATACGCTGTAGAACTCCGCGCCGCATGAGATACAGTACCTTGACTCGCGCTGCCACCTGCCGCAGTTCCCGCACTTTTCGCGTGTCACGCTCCTTACGATCATGAACGCAGCGAGCCCGATGAGGTTCAGGAAGAGAGCCGCGATCAGCCACGCCGTGCTGTTCATGTCAGCCTCCTCGGCTTTTCTGTAAACAAAGACGCATACAGCCACCCACAGCACTATCACTGCCGCCGCGCCGAGTATGACAGCTGCCGCTGCCGGCACAGCCGACTGCCACGTCAGATTTGCAAGTATCATCTCTTCCTCATGATCCCCGCCGTGATGGTACATCATGTCCGAGCCGGCCGGGAGCGAATCCAGGAAGATCGCCGAAGCAGCCGCTCCGAGGAGGACAGCTGCGACAGCAAGAACGATGACTGCTTTTACCGCTTTCGCGAATTTGATATCAGTAATGTTTTTCATGTCATGCCTGCCTTTCCCGGTGCCTTTCTTCGGGATCCCGCGCCGCCGCGCCTTATGCAGGCACCCTGCGGTCTCCTGAAGCACCGTATCTACAGTTGTTCTTCTGATGCTTTTATGGTAAAGCAATGCTTTCAACCGCGATTTACAGATATTTAAACCGTTTATAAACAAAAAAGCGGCAGTTTACACTGCCGCTGACTTTGATGTTTTTCGGGATTTTTTCTTTTTATTCCTGTCTTTTTCTCTTATTTATAACTCCTTTCCCTCATTGCTCCTGTTTTCTGATTTTTTTCCATTATCCCCTTCTTTCTTTTCAGGCCTGATTTTTCCGCTGAACCTGTAGCCGGCACCCCATACTGTCTGGATATACTGCGGCTTCGAAGGGTCCGGCTCTATTTTTTCCCTTATCCTGTTTATATGCACTGCCACAGTGGCATTGTCGCCCATGGCGTCCATGCCCCAGACTTTCTCATAAAGCGTTTCCTTGTCGAA
>JBJETC010000328.1:0-5796 GCA_051883115.1 Anaerovoracaceae bacterium | reverse complement strand
GTCGAAAATTGTCGTTAAATAATAGTAACGCATTATTTAATTATGTATTAAAATCAGGTAGGATAATTATTACTGTTATAATATTGAGACAGTAATAATGCTACATATATAAAATACTAAATAAATAATACAAGGAGGCATTCAATGTATCTACTTGAAGATCAGGACAAAATCAAGACATTGGATCCGGAGGAGGTATCGTTAAATGCAGAACGTGTTGTGAAGGCAATAGGGATCCCCGTGCAGCTTAACGGCTATCTTTATCTGGTAAAAGCTGTGTGTCTGTCTGTCAATGACGGGGAGAAGAGCCATGCGCTCGGCAAGGTCCTTTATGAGGATGTGGGCGAGCAGTTCTGCTGCTCGGGACCGAATGTCGAAAAGTGCATAAGGAACGCCGTGAAGATCGCATGGCAGAATGACAGTGAAAAGATACTGCGCTTCTTTGAAGAAGACAGCAGCGTCCCGATAACCAGGAGACCGACGAACAGACAGCTGATCTCGGCTCTTACCTGGAAGATCAGAAGAGACATCCTCAGCACACTTGTAGCTGAAAAATGATGAGCTTAATTGAATAAAAAGCTTCTGTCTGATATAATATGAAAAAATTCAGAAGAGGCAGAGAAATTGATCACAAAGGAAAAGATAGACAGGATAAATCAGCTTGCTCACAAGTCAAAGAAAGAGGGACTGACCGAAGAGGAGAAGGTCGAGCAGCAGCTCCTCAGACAGGAGTACATCGCGGCGTTCAGGGATAACCTGAAGGCCCAGCTTGACATGATCGAATTCGTCGATGAACCTGCGGACAAGGAGAAAAAAAGCTGATCATAAGCTAAAGCGAGTGTTGTTTTCTCCGTAAGACCGGGATGCATCCGGTCGAGCGGAGATTTTTTGATTTTACGAGTAATTATTCTGCCGGAAATGTGTTATATTATTATTGTTACGGTTATGTTGACATATAACCACATATTGTAAACAAGATAAGCATGCGCAAAAATGCGGCAGAACCGCTTTATCATGGAGGTCGGAATGGTTTTTAAGGAAGAAACTATAGACAGTGAATACATCTACAAGGGCAAACTCATCAACGTCAGGAAGGATCTCGTGACGACACCTGCGGGGACTTCCGAGAGAGAAATAGTAGAACACTGCGGCGGAGTGGTCATGGCGGCGTTAAAACCTGACCGCACACTCATAATGGAGCATCAGTACAGAAAAGCCATGGAGAGCGTACTGTTCGAGCTTCCGGCAGGTAAGATCGATCCGGGAGAGCAGCCGGAGCATGCAGCGGTCCGTGAGCTTCGTGAAGAGACAGGTTATACCGCGGCAAATATAAAGTATCTTACGAAGAGCTATCCGTCTGCAGGCTTCTCGAAGGAAGTGCTTTATTCATATGTCTGCACGGGACTTACGCCGGGAGAGACAGCCATGGATGAAGACGAGTCTATAGAGACGGCAGACTACGACCTCGATACTCTTTTCAACATGGTAATGAGCGGAGAGATACCTGATGCCAAATCCCAGATCGTCATCATGATGGTCAAGAACATGGCAGACAGAGGCGAATTCGACGATTATTTCACGAAATAGACAGGCTCAGAGTGAGCGGAGCATTATGGCTGATATGGGAACAGACAGGAAAAACAGTGATCTGGCCGGCTGGGACCGCGGTTTTACGGAAGATCTGGCCGGAAAAAGCAATGTCTCGGACAATACGCGTGCAGCATACATATCCGACATCAGGAACTTCAGGAAATACGCCGAGTCGCGCGGGCACAGCGATCCTGAGGAAGTAACGAACACAGATGTCATAGCGTATCTTTCGGAGCTCAGGGACGAAGGCAGGTCGAAGTCGACTATAAACAGGAAACTTGCTTCGATCAGAGCTTTTTACAGATACCTCGTGAAGAACGGCTTCATGGAAAAAAGCCCGGCAGACGACATCAAGTCTCCGAAAGTCAACAGGAAAAACATGGACTATCTGACTATCGAAGAAGTCGACAGGCTTTTGTCCATGCCTGACGACACGCTGAAGGGAAAAAGAGACAGGGCCATGCTCGAAGTCATGTACGCGACGGGCATAAGAGTGAGCGAGATCATAGAGATGAAGCTGAGCGACGCCGATGTGGACATGGGTTTCGTGAAGTGCAGCGGCGATCACGGCATGGCGAGGATCGTCCCTATGGGGGAACCGTCAGTGGCGGCGCTGAGGTCGTATCTTAAGGAGAGCAGACCGGTGCTCATGAAGAGCAGCGATCCTGATGATCCGGAAGGCCCGCTGTTCGTGAATTTTCACGGCAAGACGATCACGAGGCAGGGCTGCTGGAAGATCCTCAAGAAATACGGCGACATGGCCGGCATACAGGTCAGGATCACGCCGCAGACGCTAAGAAACTCCTTTGCAATACACATGGCGAGGAACGGCATAGACATCAAGACGCTCCAGGAACTCATGGGTCACTGCGACATATCCGCGACGCAGGCATATTTCACAGAGACGAAGAACAGGATCAAGGATATATACGACAGGACGCATCCGAGAGCGAAAAGAGCCGACTGACCATAAGCGCCGGAATGGCAGAGCGCCGGCAGATCTTCAGCGCGTCATTTAATGAAAAGGTTCATTTTGCGCAAAAAAATCTTGCTATGAGATAAAAATTTTGATACAATATTCCGGTATTACGGACGTTCCTCTGAATGGGAACTTGCGTGGACGTTCAGAGCCATGTGAGCATTGTAAGAACGTCAGAACGAAGGAGGAAAATGGTATGAACGTTATTGATTCCATTACTCAGGAATACATGAACAAAGAAGTTCCGGAATTCAGAGTCGGAGACACAGTAAGAGTACACATCAGGATCAAAGAGGGAGACAGAGAGAGAATCCAGGTTTTCGAAGGTTTCGTTCTTAAGAAGCAGAACGGCGGGATCGGCGCTACTTTCACAGTAAGAAGGATCGCATCCGGCGTAGGTGTGGAAAAGACATTCCCTATCTACTCACCATGGGTAGAGTCTATCGATGTAGTAAGAGAAGGACGTGTAAGACGTGCTAAGCTGAACTACATGAGAGAGAGAACCGGAAAATCCGCTAAGATCAAAGCTAAGAGAGAAGCAGAATAACGGAAAACAGAGAAGCCGAAAGCTTCTCTTTTTTTATACTCGTATATTTTCTGGACTTGCACCCTGCCGCAGGACGCAGCAGGGACAGGGGGTAAAAGGATGAAAGATATCAACTGGTATCCGGGCCACATGAAAAAGACGAAGGACCTGATCCGCGAGAACATGAAGCTTGTGGACGCCGTCGTCGAGCTCAGAGACGCGAGGATACCTTTTTCCAGCGCGAACAGGGACCTCGCAGAGCTCGCAGGCGATAAGCCGCGGCTCGTCGTTCTGAACAAGAGCGACCTCGCAGAGAGTTCCGAGACGGAAAAATGGGTCAGGAAACTCAGGAGCGAAGGGCTTGAGGCTGCAGCCATCAGCTGTGCCGGGAATGACGGCGCGAAGAAGCTCTACAAGGCGCTGGCAGACATGAGGTCGGATATAAACGAAAAAAAGAAGAACATGAGGCCGCTCAGGATCATGGTAGTAGGCATACCTAATGTCGGTAAGTCGACGCTTATCAACAGGCTCACCGGACGCAAGAGTGCAGTTACAGGCAACAAACCGGGTGTGACAAGGGGTAAGCAGTGGATAACTCTTAAAGACGGCACTCAGCTCCTCGATACGCCGGGCGTTCTGTGGCCGAAGCTCGGATCGAAGATGGTAGGCCTTCATCTCGCTTTCTGCGGATCGATAAAGGACGAGATCATGGATATACCTGATCTCGCGCTCGAGTACATAAAGTTCATGTCAGAGCGATATCCTGAACTTCTCATTAAGAGATACAAGATAGAAGAGGTATCGGACGATCCGCTCGAGACGATGGAGAACATCGCGAAAAAGCGCGGCTTCATCATGGCCGGGAAGCGCATAGATTACGACAGATGCGCGTCCACTCTCCTCGATGAATTCAGGACTGGAAAGACGGGACGCATCACGCTCGAAACGGCTGAAGCTCCGGCTCAGACAGATCCTGACGAAAAAGCGGAAGAGAGAGGCGGGTCTGATGACTAAGAAAGAGCGTGAAGAGCTCCAGAGAAAAAAGCTCGCTGAGATGAGGGCTTTCGAGGATTCGCTGAAGCAGCCGGGCGAACACTATATAGCGGGGATAGACGAAGTCGGCAGAGGACCTCTCGCAGGACCTGTAGTCGCCGCGGCCGTAGTCCTGCCGGATGATTTTGACGTACTCGGTGTAGACGATTCTAAGAAGCTAACTGATAAAAAACGTCGTGAACTAAGCGTAGAGATCACTAACAGGGCTCTCGCGTATGGCTTCGGAGTCGTGAGTAATGAAGTGATCGACGAGATCAACATACTCGAGGCGACGAAGAAAGCCATGACGGAAGCTGCAGAGGCAGCCGGGAAAATGATGGAGGAAAAGCACGGCTCGGGCATAGACAGGTTCGTCATAGACGCACTGACAGTTGATGCCATAGAGAAACCTCAGACGGCCGTAGTCCACGGAGACGCGAGGTGCCTTTCCACAGCAGCCGCTTCGATCATAGCAAAGGTGAAAAGGGACGACATGATGATAGAGGCGGACGCCGTTTACCCGGGCTACGGCTTCAGCAGCAACAAAGGCTACGGCACGAAAGCCCATTACGACGGCATACGTGAGAACGGCATCACGCCGATACACAGAAAGACATTCCTTAAAAATTTTAGTGAAAAACATATGAAATGACATATAATTGAAGCAAGGTGTTTTCCGCCGGCGGGGCCATACGCCGAACCGGCCTGTAATCAGAAAAGGAGCAGCAAATCAATGGCAAACAAATCAGATCTTGAGATCGCGCAGGAAACAGAAATGAAGGATATCAGGGAGATCGCGGCTTCAGCCGGGATCGACGAGAAGTACCTTGAACTATACGGCAATTACAAGGCAAAGCTGAGCTATGATATCAACAGCGAGCTGAAGGACCGCAGGAACGGCAAACTGATACTCGTAACTGCCGTATCGCCTACACCTGCAGGTGAGGGAAAGACAACGACGAGCATAGGCCTCGCTGACGGCCTGCACAGGATCGGCAAAAACTGCATGGCTGCCCTGAGAGAGCCTTCGATGGGCCCTGTATTCGGCATAAAAGGCGGAGCTGCCGGCGGCGGATACGCTCAGGTCGTTCCTATGGAAGATATCAACCTTCATTTTACAGGCGACATGCACGCCATCGGAGCTGCGAACAATCTTATAGCAGCATGCCTCGATAACAGCATCATCAAGGGGAACAAGCTCGGGATCGATCCGAGGAGAGTCGTCTGGAAACGCTGCGTGGACATGAACGACAGACAGCTCAGATACGTAGTTGACGGGCTTGGCGGACCTGTAAACGGCGTGCCTAGAGAAGACGGTTTCGAGATCACCGTGGCAAGCCAGATCATGGCCGACCTCTGCCTTGCTGACGATATAACGGACCTCAAGGCGAGGATCGGGAGATCGATCGTCGCGTTCACATACGATGACAAGCCTGTTACGGTCTCAGACCTTAACGTTGAAGGCGCGGCGGCTGCCATCCTGAAGGACGCTGTAAAGCCGAACCTTGTACAGACACTCGAGGGAACGCCTGTGCTCATCCACGGCGGACCTTTTGCCAACATAGCACACGGATGCAACTCCGTGATAGCTACAAAGACAGCGCTCAAGCTTGCCTACTATGTAGTGACAGAGGCAGGTTTTGCCGCTGACCTCGGAGCAGAGAAATTC
>JBJETC010000327.1:0-5817 GCA_051883115.1 Anaerovoracaceae bacterium | reverse complement strand
CGTCAAGGCTGTCCAAGATGAGATCCGTGAAAGCGTCCATATCGTCCGGGATCTCGACTCTCTCCGGTTCTCCCGTGAACGTAGGGATCGGCGAGCCGTCTGTCTCGTACGTATGGATGAAGTGTCCGAGTCCCGGCACAGCCTCATAGTCGTAATAGAACCTCGCGCACGTCCTGCCCTCAGGATCGCCTGCCTTCAGGATGCTCATCCTGTATCTCAGGCCTTCGTACGCGCTCAGATCGAATATCGAGCTGATCCTCGGAGTCCAGTTAGGTCCGTCCGGCTCGAATTTTCTCGTATCGAGAGCATCCTTGAACGTCCCGCCTTCTACGAGCGTCCTAGCGATCGTGTCTGTCTGATCGCCGTTAGTAACGATCAGAAATTCATCTATGTTCCTGACCGGGTAATATACGATGAGCGACGGATCTTCGACTTTCGAGTCATCCGCAGGCTTTATCATGACATCGCCGCCGTCTTCGACAAAGACTCTGTTCCTGCTGTTCTGGGACCTGCCCATGATGAAATACGCGGAAACGGCTTTTTCACCGTCAGGCGTCATGCCGCAGATGATGCCGCGGCCCGGATACGGATTGCCCTTTACGTACGCGTCTATGCCGAGTACGGTGTACGGATCCTTATACAGATCTTCTCTCATTGATGCTCCCCCTTTTTTCTGATCATTTCCTGTTCTTTTCGTTTTTTATCTGACACGAGATCTTCTCTGTCGCTCTCGGCAGGAGGATCCATTCCGCCTGCTTCATGACGCGCTTCTGAAGTGTCTCAGGTGTGTCGCCTTCTCTTATCTCCACAGCCTTCTGAGCTATTATCTTTCCGCCGTCAGGTATCTCGTTGACAAAATGCACTGTCGCACCTGTCACCTTGACACCGTATGCCAGCGCCTTCTCGTGAACGTGGATGCCGTAGCATCCCTTTCCGCAGAACGAAGGTATGAGCGAAGGATGGATGTTTATGATCCTCTGCGGATAATGGCTGATAAAATCAGCACTCAGTATCTTCATGAATCCCGCGAGCACGATAAGCTCTATATCCCTGCTCTCGAGCATCTCGAGCAGATCGTCCTCGTTTTTCATGAGATACGTCTCTATATCGTTCTGCTCCGCGCGCTTAAGAGCGTACGCGTCTTTGTTATTCGAAGCGACAAGCACTATCCTGCCGCTCTTTATGATCCCGCTCTTCTCGGCGTCTATAAGGGCCTGGAGGTTCGTCCCTCCGCCTGACACCAGGACCGCGATCCTCGTCAATTCCTCAGCCATTTTTTCTCCCCCGGATCATTCGATAACTACTCTGTCCTCATCGGACCTGATGACTTCACCGATCTTTACTGCCTGGTGTCCGGCCATTCTGAGCGTTCTCAGGGCCTGTTCCTCATCTTCAGGCGATACGATGCATGTCATGCCTATTCCCATGTTGAATGTGTTGTACATATCTCTCTCAGGGATATTGCCTCTGTCCTGGATAAGATCGAATATGGCAGGCTTTTTGATCGTGTCTTTCTCGATCCTGACCGCCATTCCTTCAGGAAGGCTCCTTGGGATGTTCTCGTAAAAGCCTCCGCCTGTGATGTGTGCGATGGATTTTACCTGTACCTCTCTCAGGAGCTTGAGTATCGGCTGAACGTATATGACGGTCGGCGTGAGCAGCACCTCTGCGAGGCTCTTTCCGCCGAGCTCTTTCATAGGAGCTTCGATATCGGTATTTTCAATGTCGAGCACCTTCCTGACGAGCGAGAAGCCGTTTGAATGAACGCCTGATGAAGGGAGTCCGATAAGCGAGTCGCCTTCCTTTACCTGCGTCTTGTCGAGTATCTTGTCACGTCCCACGATACCGACTGCGAAACCGGCGAGGTCGTACTCGTTCTCCGGGTAAAATCCCGGCATCTCGGCTGTTTCTCCTCCTATGAGAGCCGACTCCGACTGGACGCATCCGTCAGCTACGCCCTTTACGATGTCAGCTATACGCTCAGGATCGTTTTTCCCGCACGCAATATAGTCGAGGAAAAAGAGCGGCTTCGCGCCTACGCAGATAATATCATTCACGCACATCGCGACGCAGTCGATCCCGACCGTGTCATGCTTGTCAGCCGCGAATGCGATCTTGAGCTTCGTACCTACTCCGTCTGTACCGCTCACGAGGACAGGATCGTTTATATCCGAGAGGTCCGGATGGAACAATCCTCCGAAACCGCCGACATCTGACGTATCCCCGAATATCATCGTCTTGGAGATATGCTTCTTCATGAGCTCTACGGCTTTGTAGCCGGCTGTTATATCTACTCCGGCTTCTTTGTAGCTTTCGCTGAAACTTTTTTCCATTTTCGTCCCCGTTCTCAACTATTTGTTATATTTTTCCTCTATAGCTTTGTTCTTCGCAAGCACTCCCTCGGCGCCCGCCTTTCTCTGCGCGTCGAGTCTTTCCCTGAGCTCGTCATCCGATACGGCGATGATCTGAGCGGCGAGGAAAGCTGCGTTCTTCGCGCCGTTGACTGCGACCGTGGCAACAGGGATGCCGCTTGGCATCTGAACTGTCGCAAGGAGCGCATCCATGCCGTCAAAAGATGACTTTACAGGTATACCGATCACAGGAAGAGTCGTCCTGGCTGCGATGGCTCCCGCGAGATGGGCCGCCATGCCTGCAGCCGCTATGATAGCGCCGAATCCGTTCTCCCTTGCGCCCGATGCGAATGCCGCCGCCTCATCCGGTGTCCTGTGCGCCGAGAAGACGTGCACTTCGTAAGGCACCTTGAGGTCATCGAGTGTTGCCATTGCCTTCTCTACAACAGGAAGGTCACTGTCGCTTCCCATTACAATCCCAACTTTTTTCATTTTCTCCCTCCTGTTATCTGCTGTGTGAATCTAGATATGTCTGCAGTATCAGCACTGCTGCCTGCTTGTCTATTACCTTTTTCCTGTCCTGCCTGCTCACGTCTGCCGCGATCAGCACTCTCTCCGCCTGAACGGTCGTGAGCCTCTCATCCTGCCAGACGACTTCGACGCCTTTCACCGCCGTGCTCCTCATCTTGTTTTCGAGCATCGTCCTGAACTCTCTGACCTTTTTCGTCTGCTCGCTGTCCTCACCGCTCATGCTCAGCGGCAGCCCGATGACGACAGTATCGCATTCGTACTCTTTTATCATGTCGAGAACCTTGCCTGTGTCCTTGCGGATCCCGACTCTTTCGAGGGTCGTTACCCCCTGCGCGGTGATCCCGAGCGGGTCGCTCACGGCGATACCCACCGTCTTGTCACCAACATCAAGTCCTATTTTTCTCATGAAACTCCAATTGATTATATTATATGTTTTTATCAGTAAAATGGATTATTTTTCTTAACAAAAAAAGGGCAGCCCGCAAAATGGGCATGCCCCGATATTCTTACTTCTCAAGATATTCCTTGAGTATCTCCTCAAGCAGGTCATCTCTGTCTATCCTGCCTATCATAAGTCTCGCGTTATTATGACTTGTAATATAAGAAGGATCTCCGGATAAAATGTAGCCAACCATCTGATTGATGCCGTTATAGCCTTTCTCTTCGAGGGCAGCATACACTGATTTGAGGATCTCCCTGGTCGTCTTCTGCTGTGTCTTGTTTACATCAAAGACCATTGTCTTGTCATCCATTGCATAACCTCCTGTTAAATTATACTATCGCCACAAAACTTCATCAAGATGAAACTTGTTCTATATACCGAACAAAGCCTGTTTTTCAATGCACAGGGGGCTCTGCCGGCGATCAGTTCCCGCTGATGATGTCTCTGACTTTTGCTAATGCCGCGTCGATCCCCGAAGGGTCCTTGCCTCCGGCCTGAGCCATGTCGGCACGGCCGCCGCCTCCGCCCTTTACGAGCGATGCTGCTTCCTTTACGATCTTTCCGGCATTGAACTTCGATGTGAGATCATCTGATACGGAAACGATCAGTACGACCTTGCCGTCGTTGTCTGAAGCGAATGCCGTCACGACGCTGCCTGTTCCTGCCTTTACCTTATCTGTAAGGTCTCTCAGGTCGTCTGCCTTAGCGCCCTTGAAGCTCTTTGTGATGAGCTTTACGCCGTTTACTTCTTCAGCTCCCGAGATCAGGCTGTCAGCGTCAGCGCTTATCTCCTGCTTCATCTTCTGAGCGAGTTCGCTCTTTACATCCTTGAGCTCGCCGTTCAGCTGCTCAGCTCTCGCTGCGATGTTCTCAGGGTTCGTCTTCATGATGCC
Source organism: Anaerovoracaceae bacterium (assembly GCA_051883115.1). Classification (GTDB taxonomy): domain Bacteria; phylum Bacillota; class Clostridia; order Peptostreptococcales; family Anaerovoracaceae; genus Aminicella. The sequence continues at coordinate 1,600 of JBJETC010000327.1, read as the reverse complement.
TGCTGTCTGCTCGATGAGCGATTCGCAGTGCTTTTCTCTTGCAAGTACGCCCATGCCCGTGACAGCTTCTATCCTCCTGACACCGGCAGCAACGCCTGACTCGCTGACGATCCTCAGAGCGCCGATCTCGCCGGTGTTCTTCACGTGCGTGCCGGCGCAGAACTCGATGCTCCAGTCTCCGGCATTTACGACACGTACCTTGTCGCCGTATTTCTCGCCGAACAGCATCATCGCGCCTGTCTTCTCAGCCTCTTCCTTATCCATGACTTTTGTTACTACAGGCAGGAATTCTGTGATCTTCTGGTTCACTATAGTTTCTACCTTGTCGAGCTGTTCCTGTGTCATGGCTTCAAAGTGAGTGAAGTCGAACCTGAGCATGTTCTCGTCGTTCTTGGAACCGGCCTGCTCTACGTGATCGCCGAGCACTTCTCTCAGAGCTTTCTGGAGGAGATGTGTGGCCGTATGGTTCCTGGCCGTTGAGTTTCTCTTATATATGTTCACGTTGCATACGACACTGTCGCCGTTGGCAACGCTGCCTTTTTTGATAACTACGCTGTGGGCGTAAATGCCGTCCTTCTTCTGGACGTCTACGACGTCGGCCTCGAATGAGTCATTCGTGATATAGCCGTTATCGGCGACCTGTCCGCCGCTCTCCGCGTAGAAAGGAGTCTGGTCGAGGTAAAGGACTGCTTTTTCTCCCTCAGAAGCGTTGTCCTGAGGCTCGCCGTCCTTGTAGACAGCTATGACTTCAGCCTTTGTCTCGAGCTCGTCGTATCCCGTGAATACTGTCTGAGGCAGATCCTTGGCGATAGAATCCTTTTTCCACGCCTCGCCGGAAATGTCCTTACGTCCGTTCCTGGCCATCTCCTTCTGTCTCTGCATGCATTCGCTGAATCCGTCCATGTCAGCTGTGAAGCCGTAGTCAGCGAGTATCTCCTGCGTGAGCTCTACAGGGAACCCGTATGTGTCGTAGAGCTTGAACACGCTCTCGCCGTCGAGCACAGTCGTTCCAGCGGCTTTCATATCGTCGATGTAGCCGTTTATGATGCTGTTGCCCTGGTCGAGCGTCTGCTCGAACTTGTCTTCCTCAGAAGAGATCGTCTTCTTTATGTAGCTTTCCTTCTCGACGATCTCAGGATAAGCGTCGCCGGAAACCTCTATTACGAGATCAACGAGTCCTGAGAGGAACGAGCCCTGTATGCCGAGCATCCTTCCGTGTCTGATAGCCCTTCTCGTGAGTCTCCTGAGGACGTATCCTCTTCCCTCGTTCGAAGGCTTGATGCCGTCAGCTATCATGAATACGATCGATCTGATGTGGTCTGTGATGATCCTGATCGAGTCGTCAGCCTTGTGATTGCCTGATTCGTATGGTATGCCGCAGAGATCAACGACGCCGTTCAGGATATGTCTGATCGTATCGATGTCGAAGATGGAATCCACGCCCTGCATGATGCAGGCCATTCTCTCGAGTCCCATTCCCGTATCTATGTTAGGATGAGCCATAGGCTTGTATGTGCCGTCTTCCTGTCTGTCAAACTGCGAGAAAACGTGGTTCCAGAACTCGAGGTATCTGTCGCATTCGCATCCCGGCTTGCAGTCA
>JBJETC010000326.1:0-5851 GCA_051883115.1 Anaerovoracaceae bacterium | reverse complement strand
AAGACGACACTTATAAAGACGATAGAAGGGCTCCTCTCCCCGGCTTCGGGCGAGGTGCTGATAGACGGCGAGAGGCCGGGGATCGACACGAAGGCTGAGGTATCATACCTGCCTGACAGGAATTTTCTCCCGCTTCATTTTACCGTGGACGGCGTGCTTGGCTTTTACTCTGATTTCTTTGAGGATTTCAGCCAGAAGAGAGCCGAGGACATGATAGACCAGCTCGGCCTCGACAGGAAGCAGAGACTCAAGAGCATGTCAAAGGGAACGCTCGAAAAGCTGCATCTCATAATCACGATGTCGAGGCGCGCGAAGGTCTACCTCCTCGATGAGCCTATAGGCGGCGTCGACCCGGCGGCGAGGGACTACATACTGAATACGATACTGAGCAGCTATTCGAAGGACGTGCTCATCCTGATCTCGACACATCTCATCGCTGATGTAGAGCAGATACTCGACGACATAGTGTTCATGCGCGACGGAAAGATCACGCTCCACGAGTCGGCCGACAGCCTCCGCGAGAAGAGAGGCATGAGCGTAGACGGCGTTTTCAGGGAGGAATTCAGATGCTAGGGAAATTACTGAAATATGAGTTCAAGGACCTCGGGAGGATACTTCTCCCGATATATCTCGCGATAATAGCGGCAGCAGGCATCTTCGGAGGCGCCATGAGGTATGCAGTGAACGAGTCAGGCACCTCCGCCGCGGGCATTTTGTTCTGGACAGGCGGAAAGACGAGATACAATGCCGCGTCGAGCACTCTCCTCACGATATACGTGGTGCTCTCGATCGTGCTCGTCGTGTCGACGTTCATGCTCGTGATCCAGCGATTCACGAAAAACATCTACGGCAGCGAGGGCTACCTCACACTGTCGCTCCCGGTTAAGATCTCGACGCAGATATCGGCGAAGACAGTCTCGGCCGCGATATGGTCGGTGCTGAGCATGATAGCCATCATACTTTCCGTGATCGTCGTTATAGCCGCAGCGGCAGGACCGTCAGTCGTCACATCAGCCATGCATACATTATGGGAGACGGCGGCCGGTGAGATCGGCGCGGGCCACACGGCCGGGCTGATCATCGAGGGCGTCATTCTGATCATGATGGGCGCCGCACAGTTCGTATCGAAGATCTACGCGTCCATAGCGCTCGGCCACAGGCTGTCGATAAAACACAGCATGATAGCGGCAGTCGGCGTGTTCATCGCGGTCACCGCGGCGGAGTCTTTCATATCATCGCTGATATCATTCAGGGCATCCACCGTGTATAACTTTTTCCTGACGGCTTCATACAAAGTCGGGGACGGTACGCTTCATATCATTATGCTCATGCTCATCGCGGCAAGCTTCGCCATGACATTCATTTTCTGGCTCATAACATGGAGCGTGATGAGAAAACATCTTGATCTGAGATAGAAGGTGATAGCATGAAGAACAGCAATGGAAAAAAGAGAGGCCTCCCGGCGAAAGGGGCCGCGGCCGTGCTGCTCGCCGTCATGATGTGCATAGTTTTCACAGGGTGCAGCAGCGTGAGCAAAGATTATAAAAACGATTTTGCGCTTGCGGTCGGGTCATCGGACACGATCCGGGGCATAACGTATTATGACAGCAGTCTGAACGAGATAACGCAGTATAAATACGTGCTCCCGATGTCGGTCACAGGACCGGATGCTCCGGCTGTGATAGGGAACCGCATGTATATCCAGTCAGATGACGGAGTGACAGTGCAGAATCTCCTGTCAGGCAGGATGCACTACAGGACCGCAGGCACCGGTCACTCCAGGAGGAACGTGGCAATATACCTGGACAGCGATGATGGTGGGGTCCTTATGACTTTTGACAAGGACAGACATATGATGTACGAATTCATCACAGACGACGGGGAATACGAGATGAGGGCCGTCTCTCTGGATTCGTGGAAGACTGTGAAAAAAGCCTCCTATGACGGCATCGAACCCGTGGATCTCAGAGCGTCTGACGGGTATATCACCGGCGCGGAGGAATACAGCGATGACGAAAGCACTGAATACAAAGTACGAATTTTGAGCGAAGATGATCTGAATGTCGTAAAGACGATAAAATGCAGTGACTACGGCTCATCGTGCATCGCCGGCGGTAAAGTGAACATATTCATGAACGACGGTAAATTCATCTCTTACGACACGAAGACAAAGAAGACAGTCAGGGGGAGGTACATGCCTTCAGGTTCCGCGGAGCCGACAGACACAAGTTCTGTTTCAAACGGCAGGTACGTTTTCGTATATGAATCCTCGCTTGATATGTCGTCATCCGTCAATCCGGTCCAGCCTCGCGTGTACGTCTTCGATACGAAAAAAATGAAGACAGTGTCGGCACTGAGCACGGGCCCGACGGGCAGGTGGTCAGATATAAGCGCCGTGGCTGTAAGCGGCGGCACTGTATATGTCGCTAACGCGATCCAGAAGGTCAAGTACGAGATAGCGAGCGACAGCTACGATTCGGTCGTTGAGTACAATATGATCTCAAAATACAGATTCAGGGACGGAAAGCTGACGTACGAGACGAGCAGGAGGGTCGACGGGAAAAACAGCAGGAGCAAGTCGCTGAATAACGGACCCGGAGAAATATCATGGATGACAGCAAACGCGTAAGACGCGTCGGATGATGAGCCTGACGCAAAGCATATGGCAGGGCAGCCGCGAAAAAACGGCTGTCCTTTTTTAGTGAAAAGACTACCTGTATGTGGTATCATATTAAAGTAATTGCAGATATTTTCGCGGGGCGGAGACGTGCCTCGCGCTGAAAGGGGAACATAGAAGGAATGAATCGCGAAGATGTTGAAATAAGAGAGCTTTTCAGGCACAAGGAGGATTTTGCCGACAAGGAAGTCACAGTGCGCGGATGGGTGAGGCAGAACAGGAACTCTAACAAGTTCGGTTTCCTCAACGTGAACGACGGCACATTCTTCACACCGCTCCAGGTCGTGTACGAGTCGGAGAAACTCGATAATTACGAGGAGATAGCGAAGCTCAGCCTTTCTTCCGGGATCAAAGTGCGCGGAAAGTTCATACTGACACCTGACGCGAAGCAGCCTTTTGAGGTCCACGCGGAGGAGATAGTCGTGGAAGCTCCGTCAGAGCCTGACTACCCGCTCCAGAACAAGCGCCACACGATGGAATACATGCGTGAGATAGCGCATCTGAGGCCGAGGAGCAACATGTTCGAAGCCGCATTCAGAGTGCGTTCCATCATAGCTTACGCAATACATAAATTTTTCCAGGAAAAGGATTTCGTCTATGTCCATACGCCGATCATCACGGAGAGTGACGCTGAGGGCGCAGGCGAGATGTTCAGGGTGACGACGCTCGACATGAACGATCTCCCGAGGACAGAGGACGGAAAAGTCGACTATTCAAAAGACTTTTTCGGCAAGGCGACGAACCTTACTGTAAGCGGCCAGCTGGAGGCTGAGATATTCGCGCTCGCGTTCAGGAACGTCTACACGTTCGGACCGACATTCCGCGCGGAGAACTCGAACACGCAGCGCCACGCTTCGGAATTCTGGATGATAGAGCCGGAGATAGCTTTTGCCGACCTCGCTGACGACATGGATCTCGCTGAGGAAATGGTAAAATACATCCTCAATTACGTTATGGAAAAAGCTCCTGAGGAGATGGAGTTCTTCAACAGGTTCGTGGACAAGGGACTGCTAGCGCGTCTCGACCACGTTGTGAACTCCGACTTCGACAGGGTTTCATACACGGAGGCTGTGGATATCCTGAAAAAAGCGAAGAAGGACTTCAAGTACCCTGTTGAGTGGGGCATCGACCTCCAGACGGAGCACGAGAGATATCTGACAGAAGAAGTCTTCAGGAAGCCTATTTTCGTCACAGACTATCCTAAGGACATCAAGGCATTCTACATGAGAGCGAACGACGACGGAAAGACTGTCGCGGCGGCTGACATGCTCGTTCCGGGCGTAGGCGAGATCATCGGAGGGAGCCAGCGTGAGGAGAGACTTGACGTGCTCGAGGCGCGTATGAAGGAGCTCAACATGAACCTCGACAATTACTGGTGGTACCTCGATCTCAGGAAGTACGGCGGTGTAAAGCATTCAGGCTACGGCCTCGGCTTCGAGAGGATGATCATGTACGCTACGGGAATAAGCAATATCAGGGACGTCATCCCGTTCCCGCGCACGCCGAACAACGCGGAATTCTAATAAGTCAGATTTTTGCATAAAATTCGGGAATTGCCGGATTTCATTGTGAAAAGGTCCGGATTTTGATATAATTTCATTGATATTTTACAGGAGCGGACCCGCATGGCGCGGGCGGAGGCTCCCATGAACAGGATCATTATAAGGGAACCGTTAGCGGACTCTTATTATATACAAGGAGGTCATTGTTTATGAAAGGCTATACAAGCGCAAACATCAGGAACGTCGCACTGCTGGGCCACGGAGGCTGCGGCAAGACGACATTTATCGAAGGCGCACTCAAGACGACGGGTGCGATCACCAAGACTGGCCGCGTAGAGGACGGTAACACGGTTTCTGATTATGACAAGCTTGAAAAAGAGAGAGGCTATTCTATCAATACATCGATAGTCCCTGTTGAATGGAAGGGAAGCAAGATCAACTTCATCGACACTCCGGGATATTTCGACTTCATCGGCGAAGTAAACGCCGCACTGAGAGCCGCGGGAGCTGCTGTGATCCTTGTTGACGCAGGCGCAGGTATCCAGGTCGGGACTGAGATGGCATGGAAGGCATGCGAGAGATACAAGATGCCTCGTTTTATCGTTATCAACAAGAGAGACAAGGACGAGTTCGACTTTGACAAAACGTTCAGCGAACTGAAGGACAGATTCGGCAGCTCGCTTATCCCGCTCAGCTGGCCGCTTTCCGCTGAGATCGATGACGACCTCAAGGAAGCCATTGCAAGCTCGGACGACGAACTCATGGAAAAATACTTCAACGGCGAGGAATTCACTGACGAAGAGATCAAGAAGGGCATGGTAGAAGGTATCTCCGCAGGCGAGATCGTTCCTGTATGCTCATCGGCATTCCACATCGGAGAAGGGATCGAAGGACTCCTGGACCTTCTCGTGCAGTACGTTCCTACACCGCTCCAGCATGGCGCTTACAAAGGATTCAACGACAAGAACGAACAGGTCGAGGTCATGAGCGTAACAGACGCTCCGCTTTCGGCATTCGTATTCAAGACGATCGTAGACCCGTTTGTCGGCAAGATCTCCATCATGAAGGTCATCACAGGAAAGCTCGAGGCAGGCGCTACAGTCTACAACGAGAGAGCTGACAAGGACGAGCGTATCGGCAAGCTCTTCTTCCTCAGAGGAAAAGAGCAGATAGACCTGAACTACGCTGAAGCCGGCGACATCTGCGCCGTATCGAAGCTCCAGTACACTCTGTCAGGCGACACGCTCTGCGACAAGGACAACATCATTAGGTACATGCCTCTCGATTATCCAAAGCCGACATATTACATCGCGATCGAGGCTGAGAAAAAGGACGACGAGGAAAAGATGAGCCAGGGCCTCACAAGACTCAGAGAAGAGGATCCTTCATTCGTCGTAGAGAGAAATTCAGAGACGCACCAGACGCTGCTCGGAGGCCAGGGAGACATCCAGCTCTCAGTTATCCTCGAGAAGCTAAAGGACAGATTCGGCGTATCAGTCAAGACAGTTCCTATCAAGATCGCTTACAGAGAGACGATCAAGGGGACATCAGATGTACAGGGCAAGCACAAGAAGCAGACAGGCGGTGCCGGCCAGTACGGAGACGTTCATATCAGGTTCTCTCCTTCTGACAAGGACTTCGAGTTCTCGGAGGAAGTTTTCGGAGGAGCTAT
>JBJETC010000325.1:0-5927 GCA_051883115.1 Anaerovoracaceae bacterium | reverse complement strand
TAATAACAAGGAAAAATCTGCCGCGAAGAAAGCTTACAACAAGGCTAAGCAGAACGCCCAGAAGAAGAACAACCAGACAAACTCCAAGGGTTTCTGGAAGGAAGTAAAGCTCGAAATGAGCAAAGTCATCTGGCCTACAAGGAATGAACTGATTTCATATACTATTGTCGTAATAGTCGTATGTGCTGCATTCGCCATAGGCTTCCAGCTTATAGACATGGGCGTGCTCGCGCTGCTCAAGAAGGCGCTGGGCATCACGCTCGCCTGAAGCAGCCGTTTATACATGTTGTCTTTGTAACAGGTATTAGTCAGAAAGGATAATAAATGTCTGATACAGAAGCAAAAAATAACGGTAACATTGCTTCCCCGCTGGAAGGCGAAGGTATAAGGGGTGACGGCACTGCCAGATGGTATGTTGTCCACACTTATTCGGGGCACGAAAAGAAAGTTCAGAAAAACATAGAAAAGATGGTCGAGAACCGCGGCATGCAGGATCTCATCTCAGAAGTCATCGTACCTGAGGAGGAGCGCGTCGAGGTCAGGAGAGGCCAGAGAGTAGTCAAGAAAAAGAAGAAGTTCCCGGGCTATGTCATCATCAAGATGATCGTCAACAATGAGACATGGTACCTCGTGAGGAACACACAGGGCGTGACCGGATTCGTAGGCCACGGCTCTGATCCTATTCCGCTCACGCCTGAAGAAGTCGCGAGAATGGGAATAGAAAAAACAGATATCGATCTCGACATCAACGTCGGCGATACGGTCCGCGTTATCAGCGGCCCGTTCGAGACGATGACCGGCGAAGTCCTGAATATCAACCCTGATAAGCAGGTGCTCACCGTGAAGATCTCGATGTTCGGGAGAGACACACCGGTTGAACTCGAGTTCAGCCAGGTAGATACAGCCGACTGATAGTACCATCCGGGGCTTTCAGAAAGCGTAATCATTCGGGAAAGGAGGATATGTATGGCAGGTAAGAAGATTGAAGGCTATATCAAACTTCAGATCCAGGCAGGAGCAGCTAACCCGGCACCACCGGTAGGACCGGCACTTGGTCAGCACGGCGTTAACATCATGGACTTCTGCAAACAGTTCAACGCAAAGACTGCAGACCAGAAAGGCATGATCATCCCTGTAGTGATCACGGTTTACGCTGACAGATCTTTCACTTTCATCACAAAGACACCACCGGCAGCTGTACTGCTCAAGAAGGCAGCAGGACTCAACAAGGCTTCCGGAGAGCCTAACAAGACGAAAGTCGCAACGATCACTGAAGCGCAGGCTGAAGAGATCGCAAAACTCAAGATGCCAGATCTCAACGCTGCAACAGTAGAAGCTGCAACGAGCATGATCAAGGGCACAGCGAGAAGCATGGGTATCGTAGTTGAATAGCATTGTGGGAGAAAAGCAAGACTTTTCGTCAGCACCACGAGGAGGAAAAAATGACAAAAAGAAGAGGCAAGGCTTATAAGACTTCTCTCGAGTCTTATAACAAGAGCGAGCTTCATGATGTAGCCGACGCGATGAAGATCGTAGTTGACACATCCAAAGCAAAATTTGATGAGACTATCGAAGCTCACATCAGACTGGGCGTCGATGGAAGACATGCGGACCAGCAGGTCAGAGGAGCTCTCGTACTTCCTAACGGAACAGGAAAAGAAGTAAAGGTACTTGTTTTCGCGAGAGGACCTAAGGCAGAGGAAGCTGAGGCAGCAGGCGCTGATTATGTCGGCGGACAGGAACTGGCTCAGAAGATCCAGAACGAGAACTGGTTCGACTTTGATGTAGTTGTTGCTACACCTGATATGATGGGCGTTGTAGGACGTCTGGGAAGAGTGCTCGGACCTAAGGGTCTCATGCCAAACCCTAAATCAGGAACAGTAACGATGGATCTCGAGAAGGCTCTGAAAGAGATCAAAGCCGGAAAAGTCGAGTACAGACTCGATAAGGAGAACATCATCCACACAGTTATCGGAAAGAAGTCATTCGGTGCTGAAAAGCTCCAGCAGAATTTCGAAGCTCTTATGGCAGCTATCGTAAAGGCAAAGCCGGCAGCAGCAAAAGGTCAGTACCTCAGAAGCGTAGTTGTGACTTCAACGATGGGACCTGGAGTGAAAGTCAATCCGGCAGTATTAGGCTAGCTGAATGACTTATCGTCAAAAGGAAACCGTCAGAAATTAAAATCGAAAACTTTACCGTAGACAGCGGGTGCGAAAGCTTAATTTCCCGCCGAGGTACAATATATAAATATTGGCCTTGTCGGTAAAACGGCAGGGCTTTTTATTGAGTACCCGGAAATTTTGGACCGGCATCCCCGGGCCAGGAAAGGAGAACAGATGTCTGCAGAAGCAATTAAGCAGAAACAGCAGGTCATCGACGAGATCAAGTCAAAGCTTGACGGCGCAAAATCAGCAGTTGTTGTAGATTACATGGGAATCACAGTAGCTGAAGCTGATGAGATGCGTAAAGAGTTCAGAGAGAACAACGTCGATTACACAGTTTACAAGAACACGCTGATGAAGCTGGCTGTTAAGGGCACTGAATTTGAACCATTAGCAGATACCCTCAAGGGACCGAGCGCGATCGCCATCAGTAAGGACGACGCGACATCGCCAGCCAGGATCATCAAGCAGTCAATAAAGAAATACGAGAAGATGTCACTCAAGGCAGGAGTCGTTGAGGGACAGTTCTACGATCAGGACGGCATCAATCAGATCGCCGATATCCCATCGAGAGAGGTACTCCTCGCGAAGTTCCTCGGAAGCATCCAGTCACCGGTCGGCAAGTTCGTCAGAACTCTTGCGGCTATCGCTGATGCTAAGGGCAGCGAAGGCGCAGCTGAGCCTGCTGCTGAATAATAACTGTATTTTTTACAGCTGAAAAAAATCACGAGAGGCCGCGGTGCGGCCGGGACCGGATCACAGCCGGTCATGAATATGAAATAATCTGAAAAGGAGATATAAAAATGACTAAGGAAGAAATTATCGAAGCCATCAAGGGCATGTCAGTCCTCGAGCTCAACGATTTAGTTAAAGCTTGCGAAGAAGAATTCGGCGTTTCTGCAGCTGCTCCTGTAGCTGTTGCTGCTGCCGGCGGAGAAGCTGGTGCTGAAGAGCAGTCAGAGTTCACAGTTGTCCTCAAGGAGATCGGTGACCAGAAGATCAAGGTCATCAAGGTCGTTAGAGAGATCACAGGACTTGGACTTAAGGACGCTAAGGACCTCGTTGACAAGGCTCCATCAAACGTTAAGGAGAACGTTGCCAAGGAAGAAGCTGACGACATCAAGGCTAAGCTCGAAGAAGTCGGCGCAACAGTTGAGTTCAAATAAACCCGACGGACTGCACGTCAGTTCTTTATACAGAATCACTACCGCGGTTGGAAAACCGCGGTTTTTTCGTTTTTGTAATGATAACTGTCAAGAATCATAATTTTATGTATACACAAAAAATGCAACATTTTTGTTATGTATTATGGTAATATCTACACATAGCTGATTTTCAATGTGACAGCGAAAAGATGCGGGCATTGGGTCAGTATTTTTTTGTTTGAGGAAAAATTCGAGAATGGTAAAGAGCATTATGAGGAAGGCAGTTGTCATACTGGCAGCTGCTCTGATTATTTCAACACTGCCGACAAGTCTCGGCCAGGCGTTCGCGGCGACGGAACTCCCGACCGGCGGGACAGAAAATACACTGTCTGCCGGTGAATACACACTGTCGAACGATGCAGAAGTTTCGGGCACTTATATTGTCAACAGCGGCATAGTTACTATCGATCTGAACGGGCATAAGCTGACGGACAACCATGAGTCAGCTGAGCCTCTTTTCAAGGTAACGGGCACTGGCTTGCTCACTGTTAAGAACGGCACTATCAATAGAGACGAAACTGTCAAGACTAAAAAGACATCTGCCATAAAAGGTGAGACAGGTGCTGCGCTCAATGTGGAAGGTATGACTATATCCGGTTACACCGGCAATGACGACTGGAATAACGGCGGTGCGATTTGTGCAGATGGATGTAGCAGTGTCAATTTGACAAATAGCACATTCAGCGGTAACGCTGCCGAATGCGGCGGTGCTGTAAACGCAACGGGCTGTGATCTTAAAATAGTAAATTGCGTTTTCTCCGGAAACTCTGCTAACAGAGGAAAAGACGAAACAAGTGAGAACAATATTAGAGGCGGTGCCATCAGCCACATAGGCTATGGGAAAACGTTAGATATTAGTGGTAATACTAGATTTGAAGGTAATAGAGTTTCTGATCAGAAAACTGAAGATGAGAAAGAAAGTACCGTTCGAGGCGGCGCAATTTATTCTGAACAGGCAAATCTAAATATACATGGAGATAATAAAGAAAATAATGACAAAGACAATGTCATTTTTAGTAGCAACGATGCTGCTGTAGGTGGGGCCATTTACGTAAACAATAATCCAAGTGTAAATATTTCAGGAAATGTTGAATTTAATAGCAATTCTTCAACCGCCGATGATTGGCAAAGAGGCGGCGGAGCAATCTGCGCTGAGAGTTCAACTGTAACCGTTGGAACCGAAGCAAGAGATGATGGCATAACTTTTGACAGTAATAAAGCCAAACGAGGCGGAGCCATAACGGCAGATAACTCTGCTGTAACGATCAAGTCAGGAACTTTCAGCGAAAATAAAGCAAGTGTATCAGATTCTAACGATACAGGCGGCGGAGCTGTTTACGCCTTCGGGGATTTCTTATTGACTATTGAGGGATCAGACAAAAATAAAGTTACTTTCAAAGGAAATACAACTCAAAGCTGCGGCGGAGCCGTCTGCGCGATCGGCAGTAAGACAGCGAATATTTCCTATACTGATTTTGAAGGAAACCGCTCGAACAGGAACAGATGGGCCACTGGCGGCGGAGCCATTTTTGTCGGAGGTACCCGTGATCTCACATTTGGCGCTGGTACTGTGTTAAAAAATAATGTGGCGCTCTCCAGCGGAGGCGGACTGCTTTTCCATTCAAGCGGGAAGTTTACGATGAATGGAGCTGATATCACTGATAATAAGGCGCTTATCCACGAGGGAGGCGGTCTATCGCTCATATCAGGGAAAAGTGTCATAAATAGCGGAACGATCACAGGCAATACGACCGGCTACGCCGAAGTTGGTGAATCAGAAGAAGATGGTGAATCAGAATATAAGTATACAGATGATAATGGCGAGGAGAAAGATTACTCCGACTGGGGCGGCGGCGGTATTTTCGTTTCCGACCAGGGAGCTGTTCTGAGCATTCCAGGGATATCTGTCATACAGGATAACGATGCCATGGGATTCGGCGGCGGTGTTGCCGGATGCGCTACAGGACGTCTGTATATGTTTACGGGCGAGGACAACGGAGCTCTTGTTAATAATAACCGCGCTGAAGGAGAGCATATTTCCGGGTCAGGTTCTGCGAAGAACGAGGACCATACCTACGCGAAAGACAACAGCACATTTATGAACGGCGGGTACCAGGATGTATACTTCGGGCTTGCCGGAACGATTTCGAAGTACAGGCCGGGTTACGACAATACCGGAGATTGGAATGCTAAGGACAATGAGACGAGAAACGCAAACTGGAGCGGAAGTATAGACCATGACAAATATTCTGATTTAACATCAGAGGATAAGGGCAAATATATTTCTTCTACATATACCTCGGGACTGACAGCAGGAAACAAAACAAAGGAGCTGCCTGCTGGTAAAACAGCATCTGTAACGATCACCGGGAACAAGTCATACTCTCATGGCGGCGGTATTCTGGTAAATGGATATCTCTTTACCGGTACTCCGGAGCCTTTCAGACTCGGCAAGGCGCTTTCGCTCAGCGGGACGAAGATATTGACCGATGCAGCGAATAAGGACTCTGAAGGAAAAGAAAAAGAGCTGACCGGAAGTGACAGATCCGGCTTCACTTTT
>JBJETC010000324.1:0-5974 GCA_051883115.1 Anaerovoracaceae bacterium | reverse complement strand
TCTTGTATCCTGTATGCTCTGTGAAATCATAGATAGAGCACATGAGGAGCTTTACGAGAAGCGGTGTGTAGTTGAATGTGATAGTATGGCTTGATGTATATGTGTGCCATGCTTTTGTTCCGTTGTTGTCCTCGTAGAAGGAGATCGGAAGTGCTTTTCCGAGGTCCTCAACAGGAAGTGTGACCTTGTAGTGAGCCACGTTCTTTCCTTCGCTGTTCTGAGTGATAGATGCTGCGGAAATAGCTGCAGCATCTTTCTCAGCGTCTGTCTTTGACTGATCTACGAACGCGATCTTCTCATATTTCCTTGTGGAAGGTGCCGCGTCGAAATAGATATCTACAGTTGCCTTGTCCTTGTCGATGGCATCTGTTACTGCTGTCGACTCATTAGTATTTGTTCCGTACTTAACGCCGCCCTTGCGAGGCTGGAACATATGCAGTGTGCATGTGATCTCCTCAGCGTCATTTGAATGGTCTACAGTTGACGAATGACCATCTGCGAATGCTGTTGATACGCACATTGTAAGTACGACTGCTACAGAAAGCAGTACAGCCATCCACCTCTTAATAGTTGTGCTCATTTGTAATAACCCTTCTTTCTTGATATTTGTTCTCCGGCAAAATACCGATACCGCGGCAAATCGCCGCATAAAAAAACTCCGATTCTCCGGATAAGAGAAAAGGAGTAATTAACAAACTCAAGAAAACCAACACGCGAATATAAAATCCGCAGCTTGATTTTCTGTACGCCAAAAAGCGTTTTGGTCTTAACTCTCACCAGAAGTTACTTTGCCAATGGCCTTATGATCAGCAGGTTTCCTGACTTTCAGATCGTAACTCCTTCTCTCCTTCTCATATGCACCGATACGTCAGTATGTGTACATACAATGGAATACTGAGAAATCGCTCCCTGATTACAGTGACCGGATCGTTCAGGTCTCGCACCTGATTCCCTTTTACCCGCTTACGCGGCACTGATCTGACCTGTGAAGTTTTTCTGTAAAAATTATATCAGCTGGAAAAATATTGTCAATATGACGAAAAGATGTCGAGCATGACCGTTCATCTTCACATGCTCATCATATTGGCTTTTTTCTATGCAAAAAAGCACTGCCTCATACAAGAAGCAGTGCTCGAAATTTTTATATTTCCCGAAACAGCGTGTGCCGCCTTCGGATCTCCCGGCGTCCCGGGATCTCCCGGCGTCTCCAGATCTTCTGATGCCCTGGCGCCTTTTATTTCCCCAGCCCGAAAAGTCTCGCGAAGAAGCCCCTGCGCCTCTTCTCGTGCTTTTCGTGGATCTCCTTGATGTGTTCCACCGGCGTCTCCACGGCGAGGTCATGGATGGAGTGCTTCATGAATTCATCCTGGCTGCTGAAGCCGCCCCATTCGCTGCGGTCCTTCAGCTGCGTGTCGAGTATCCAGCGAAGCTGCTTTTTCAGCGTCTGATCCTCTATATGGCACGCCACTTCGACTCTGCGTCTGAGGTTCCTCGTCATGAGGTCCGCGGAAGAGATATAGTACTCGGCCTCGTCGCCCCTGCCGAAGCAGTAGATGCGAGCATGCTCGAGATATCTCCCTACGATCCTTTTTACGTGGATGTTCTCTGTCTCGCCCTGCACGCCCGGCTTGATGCAGCAGATGCCTCGGATAATGAGGTGTATCTCGACGCCGTCCTTTGACGCGTCGCGGAGCTCATCTATGATCTCGCGGTCCGTTACGCCGTTCGCCTTGATGCAGACGTACCCTTTGTTCCCGAGGGCTCTCTGCGCTCTGATGTTCCTGATGAGCATCGGCGTGATACCGTGCGGCGATGTGAATATCCTGTTATATTCCCCGTCGAGGTCGCTTATCATCATGTTGCGGAAGAACTGGTTCCCGGCCTCGCCGATGACAGGATCGGACGTGAGGTAGCAGAGATCTGTGTACTGCGCGTTCGTCTTCTCGTTGTAGTTCCCCGTGCCGATCTGTGTCATGTAGCTGAGCCTGCCGTGGCTGCGTCTCGTTATGAGGCAGATCTTGCCGTGGCATTTGTAGTTGTCTATGCCGTAGAAGATCTTGCACCCGGAGTCTTCCATGACTTTCGACCAGGCGATGTTGTTCGCCTCGTCAAAACGAGCCCTCAGCTCCATGATCGCGATGACTTCCTTGCCGTTCTCAGCGGCCCTGCAGAGGATCCTCGCAATCCGCGACGTGTCGGAGAGCCTGTAGATCGTGATCTTTATCGAAATGACGTCAGGATCGTCTGCGGCTTCTGTGAGGAAGCGCATGAAAGGCTCGACGGAATCGTACGGGTAGAAAAGCATTTTATCGCCCTCGAGGACCTGGTCGGCGATCTTCCTGTTCTTGTCGATGGTGATCGGCCACTGCGGCTGGTACGGCCTGTACGTCAGCTTTGACGCGAGGTCCTCAGGGATCTTTTTCGCCAGGCCGAAAGCGAACTTAAGGCTGAGCGGCGCTTTGTCTATATATATCTGTCTGTTTTTTACTTTTACCTGCTTCAGCATCCTGCTGAGGAATTCCTTCGAGACAGGGCGGTCCATCTCGAGGCGCATGATCGCGAGGGTCTTGCGCTTTTTCAGGAGCGTGCTCACCTTGTCACGGAAGTCGACTTCTTCATCCTCGAATTTTTCATCGTCGAACTTGATGTCGGCGTTTCGAGTGGCGGCTATGACGCAGCTCTCCTGGCCTTTGTAGCCCGGGAATATCTCGTCTACCTTGCTCCTGATGAGTTCCTCTATCCTGATGTAGCGGCATGTCCCTTTCCCGAGCATGATGATCGGCGGGAGTGTCGCAGGGACCTGAACGAGGCCTATCCTCGCGCTGCCGTTTGATTTTTCCATGAGGGCGGCTATGTAGAGACACTTGTTCATGAGGTGCGGCATCGGGTGGTGCGTCCCGATCACGATCGGCGAAAGTATAGGCTGGACTTCGGTCTCGAAATACGCGTCTATGTCGACACGCTCAGCCTCCGTCAGGGCGTCGTAATCTACGTCGACGATACCGTCTTCGGCAAGCTTTGCCATGACTGAAGCGTAGATCTCGTCTTTTCTCTCGATAAGGCCCGGGATCTCTTTGTAGATCGCCTTCAGCTGCTCCTCCGGCGTCCATCCCGTCTTGTTGTCGATCTTGTCAGGCGACACCTGGGACAGGTCGAACAGGCTACCGACGCGGACCATGAAAAACTCGTCCATGTTGCTCGTGAAGATCGAGACGAATTTCAGTCTCTCGAGGGCCGGCACTCTGTCGAACGCAGCCTCCTCGAGGACACGCCTGTTGAAGTTCAGCCAGCTCAGCTCTCTGTTCTGCGTGTACGTGTAATCAAGCTCTCCGGCTTCCGAGCTGTCTGCGCTGTTGTCGAGTATCTCTTCTTCAGCCGGTTCATCGTCATCAGCGTATGTTTTTACTTCAAAATCTTCCGACAAAGGTATCCCTCCCTGACTCCGTAACGTCCTACAGAAATTTCCTTTACTCCAAAATCATTGATTATAGCTGAAAGGATCATGAATCCCGGTATCATCGTGTGGATTCGCTCCGGCTCTATTTTCAGGATGATCTCGGCCACCTGGTCGTGGTCGCCTGTGAGGTAGTCCCTGACTGCGCGGAGCTGGTCGATGTGCAGTTTGTTGACTTCTTCCGGGAGATCGAGGAGCCTCTGGGCTATCTTGAGTGTGGCGCGCGCTGTACCGCCGACGCAGACGAGTTTTTTCTGCGGGCCGTATTTCGCGTACGCGTCTTTCCTGATCTCGCGGTCGATGCGCTTCCTGATGCGCTTCTTGCCGCCGCTGCCCGGGAGGATGTGCCTGACGCAGTCCTTGTAGAGCTCGAGCGACCCCACTTTGTACGAATGGGAATTAAGGGCTATGCCGTTTGAAAAAACGACGATCTCGGTGCTGGCGCCTCCTATGTCGGCGAAAACTCCGTCGTCTAAATGGAATTCTTCCATGGCGCCGGCGTATCCGAATGCCGCCTCGTCTTCGCCCGAGAGTATCTCGATATTGTAGCCGCTGAAGTCGGAGAGGCGCTTTTTCACCGCTTCGCTGTTCTTTATATTACGAAGGGATGCTGTGGCGAAAACCGCGACGTTTTCGATGCCGAGGCTCTCGACCGTGCCGCGGAATTTTTCCAGACCGTACTCAGCGCGCTTGGCGCCTTCTTCCGTGAGGTATCCGTGGTCGACGTACCCGGCCAGGCTGGCCATCACCTTGTCCTTGAAAAGTATTTTGAACGACTTGCCCTCGATGTCATAAAGCGTGAGCCTCATGGAGTTGGAGCCTATGTCTATGATCGCCTGTTTCAAAGCGTTTCCTCCCTTTTTCAGCTGTTATCATTTGTTTTTCGATTATATCATCGCAATGTTAACCTCAAATTCGTCTGTTATTAAATCTCTGTAAAATATATGTCAAATCCATGGGGAGAACGGGCGATGCGCTTTTGGGGGAAAAATATACTTTGGGAAAATATGCTATGGGAAAAAGACCGCCGGCGTGTCGGCGGTACCGGAAAATTTTCGACAATATGCGGAAAAGTACTAAAAAAAGCGGCTCCGAAGGGCCGCCTGTCTGAAGCTGTTTCCAGCTTTCTCTTATGTTGATTTTCAGGGAAAAACCATTTCCCGCTTTTCTTTTTCAGGAAAAAACTATTTCCTGCTCGCGCGGAGTTTCCTGAGGACTGCTGCGAGAGCGCCTGCTGCCGCGGCGAGTGTTATCCAGACCGGAAGGTCCGAGCTGTCGCCCGTCTTCGGTCCGCCAGGATATCTCTTTACGTGCTTTTTCACGTGTTTATCTTTTTTACCAGGAGTCTTTTTAACGATCTTCTTGTTCTTTATCTGTATCGCTTTCCTGTCCTGTATGCTCATCTTATATACAGTCTTCTTAACGAGGACGCCGCTCTTCACGCTCTTCGATGATGAAGCCTTCACCTTTACGGCGTAGACTTTTGAAGACTTGTGATAGCCGGAAGGTGCCTTGATCTCCCTGAGGTAGAATGTCCTGCTGCCTGATGAAGGGAGGTACTCTGCGAGTGCTTTGTCGGCGGTGCTGATCCTGAATGTCCCGCCTTTATATTTCGCGATGAGCTTCGTGCACTTCCTGTCGGAGTAAAGGCCGAACTTCGCGCCTTTTATCTCGCGCTTTCCGTTTGTCTTCCGGATCTTCACGGAAGCGTTCTTTACGATGACTTTGCTGCCTTCTGTGTTCGTGACGGTGAAGCCGTCTTTTTCCGAGCCTGTCACCTCTGCGGTGTAGCCTGCAGGGACCTTTTCCTCCTTGACGGTGTACTCGATGTCCTTGCTGCCGTCCTCCTGAGGGAGGTTTTTCCATGTGTATGTCCAGTCGTTATCGGCGCTGAGGACTGCGTCCCTGTCTTCGACCTTTTTACCGTCAGCGTAAAGGCTAACGGTCACGCTGTCAGGACGGATGCTGTCGGCGTTGTCGGCGTCGTCCCAGACTTTCTTCACCTTGATGTCCTGATAGTGCTTCTCCGGCTTCGGATAGACTGAGTTAGAGAAACTGATATCTCTGCTGCTGCTCAGTGTGGCGACACGATGCTCGATCCATTCGTTTCCATTCCAGGAGTTA
Source organism: Anaerovoracaceae bacterium (assembly GCA_051883115.1). Taxonomy (GTDB): domain Bacteria; phylum Bacillota; class Clostridia; order Peptostreptococcales; family Anaerovoracaceae; genus Aminicella. The sequence goes on along the minus strand of JBJETC010000324.1, from coordinate 396 downwards.
TAAAGACCTGCGTACTCTTCTTTTTCCTTACTGTACTTGCCATCTTCTCCGCGGGTATACTTCGTCACCTTGAGGCATTTTGTCTTATCTGAATCGTCATATGGTTTGAAGCGGAATGTCGTTTTATCGACGGAGACTCCACTCGGTGTAGTGATCTCATCCTCATTTGCATAAACCTGGACTTCAAGCTTATATACAGATCTGTCATAACCGATATATGCGTCAGATCCTGTGTTTTCAACGACATAGAACGCCATCGTCTTAGGTTTGTCTACCGTCGGAAGACTATCTTCAGGTTTATCTTTTACAGTCGTGCTGTCGAACTCGAGCGGGTCGTCGAATGTAATATTCCCTGCTGCATCAGTCTTGCCGTTCGAAACTTTATCGCTATCACTG
>JBJETC010000323.1:0-5977 GCA_051883115.1 Anaerovoracaceae bacterium | reverse complement strand
TATACTATATTTCTCTCTCTATTCCTTGTTCCTGTCTCTCGACGCCTCAAGTATGGCGCCTTTCAGCTCGCCCTCGATCTGATCGAGCTCCGTCTCAGCCTGGGCACGCTTCTCGCGGCCTTCCTCCTGGATCCTCAGCACCTCGTTCAGCGTCGAGATGAGCGTCTCGTTTGTGTGATGGAGCGTCTCCATATCAACGATCCCGCGCTCCGACTCCGCGGCCGTCTCGACCGAAGCCTCCTTCAGCTTGTCAGCGTTTTTCCTCAGGAGCTCGTTCGTCATGTCAGTCACCTCGCGCTGAGCTTTCGCTGCCTGCTGAGCATGCTCGACTCCGAGCGCGATGACCATCTGGTTTTTCCAGAGCGGGATCGTGTTCACGATCGTCGACTGGATCTTCTCGGCCATGACGTTGTCTGACGCCTGGATCATCCTGATCTGCGGCGCCGTCTGAAGGGCGATCGTCCTCGAAAGCTGGAGGTCGTAGATCTTTTTCTCAAAGCGGTCGCAAAGGTCCGCGGCGTCTTTCGCGGCCTGGGCGTCCTGCGGCGAGCCTGTCTGCTGCGCCTTCTGCCTGAGTGCCGGGATCTCGGTGCTCCTCACTTCGTCGAGCTTCTTTTTGCCGGCGAGGATGTACATGGAAAGCTCCTTGTAATAGTTCTGGTTCATGACGTACATCTGATCCAGCATCGCCGCGTCCTTCATCAGCTGCACCTGGCGGCTCTGGAGCTCCTTTGATATGCGGTCGACGTTCGTCGAGACCTTGCTGTATTTCATGCGGTATCTGTCGAAATCATTCTTTTTCTTGCGGAAAAACCCGGCGATGCCTGATTTTTCATCGTCGACGTCAAAATTCTTCAGCTCCGTGATGAGGTCCGTGATCATGCCGCTGACTTCGCCCATGTCCTTCGTCCTGACACCCGAGAGCGTCTGCTCCGAGAACGAAGCCATCTTCGTCTGTGTCCCCGCGCCGTAGTTCATGATCGCCTGCTGATCCGCGATGTCTATTTTTTTCACGAAATCGTCGACCTGCTCGAGCTCCTTCGGCGTGAGGGAATTCTCCGCCTCGCCGGCCCATTTCCTGATGTCGGCCATCTGCTTCGATTCCGCCGCGTCCGCGAAGTCCGGCGCCGCCGGCGCTTCAGTCATCTGCGTTTCCGCTTCAGCCTCCGGCTGCGGTGTCCCGAAACTGAGTTCCGGCCCTGTTACCTTAATTTCGCTATCGTCCATATCTCTGCCTTTCCGCCGGGCCCTGCGCCTGCATGCCCGCCATGATCCGGTGATAAAAATCTTCCTTTGAAAAAAGTAAGCCGTCAGTCTTTGCCTTCGCTTCCGGCTTCACTTCCGCCTTGCCCCGCGATGCCGTCCTGCTGCATCATGGCCTTCATGACCGTTATGTCAGACGAAACGTCCCATGCCGTCCTCTGGTAAAGTCCGTCGTAGACGACCTTGAAAGCATCTGTCACGGAATCCATCGCGTCTTCTATCTCTTTCTTCGTCTCCGGCACGTTCTTCCCGATCTCAGGTTCATCTGAGAGATCGACGTATGAGCGTATAAGCTTTTCCGTCGTCGGGAGATAATATCCTGTGAACTTATCCATTGCAGGGACTTTTTCGTCTGATTCCCTTACCTTGTCCAGGATCTTCCTGACGATATATGAAAGACGTTCGAGCTTCCCGTCCATTGCGCTGCCTTTTACCTGAGTACGGGCGGAACTTACGTAATCGAGGAAATCTCTGCCCCTCGCGAGTGCTTCGGCGTTGGCGCTGCTCTCCTCTGCGGCCTGCTGCTGAGCGCGTGCCTTTTCTATCCTCTCGCCTACGGCGCGGGCGTCGCAGTATTTCTGCCACGCTTCGTCGGTGAGCATCAGGGTCGTCTCCTGTTCGTCGAACCTGCCGCGCGGGAAGTATCCTTTCCTGACCATGCGTTTCAGCTGATCGTGGACATTGTCATCCGTCTCGGCGGCGGAAACCGCGAGTTTATGGATGTCGATGAATTCGTTCCCGCCTATGATGCGGCCGTATTTGTAGTATGCGCGGTAAGTTTTTTTATCCATGAAACCTATCGCCGCGAGGATAGCGCCGGCTGCCGCCGCGACAGCGTAAGCAGCTGCCTCCGCCGCGCTCCCTCCATCAGAGATCGTGCTGAAGACCGTGCTCCCGAAGCAGATGACCATGATGATCCCGAGCACGCGTTTCCAGCCTGAAGAATTCTTTGGGCGCGCCATGAAATACGGCGTGCTCATGCGCTTCATCTGGCCTGCCTGCCATGCCGTGCGCTGCTGCCTGGTCTGCTCGGCCCTCATCTGCTGGGTCTGCCGGATGTGCTCGACCTGGTCCTGTTTCTGCTGCTGTGCCTGAGCCTGCCTCGCCGCGCGCTGGGCCCTCTGCTGTTCCTTCACATCTTCCGAGATCTTTCTCGAAAGGTCATTCACATCGTTTTTTATCCCGCCGGCGAGGCCGCTGTAATCGTTGGAATCTACGGCCTTGGAGATCTTCGACATTATGTCGTCGCCGGTATCGAGTATCTCGTGAAAATAATCCATGTCTTTCACCGTTTTTCCTGTTTTGTCCTGATAGACTAATTACTCATTTTGATTATATAACAAAAAACATGGCCGCTCCATCGTGTTAATATTTAACCTTAACCAATTTGTTTCCCACGTAAACGAGGCAGTATTTTGTCCTGAACGATCTGACCATGATCGTCTGATAGAATCCGTTTTCGTCTTTTTTCGTCTTGAAAGTCCTGATCCTGGTCACTTTTTTCACTTTGCCCTTTGATATGACAGCCTTGTATAAAGCGGCTTTCCTGCTCATCAATCTGTTGACGCCTTTCAGGAAGTACACCCTGCTGCCTATGATCTCCGCCTGGCCGTTCATGCAGTACTTCGACAGCTTCCTGACTTTGACGAATTTCCCGGAGAGCGTCATGCGGCAAAGCGTGACTGGCACTGCGGAAACGTCTGAATGATACCTGTTCTCCGCGAGCACGTACTGGCCGCTCTGCTGGAAGATATCGCAGTTTTTCATGACGAGCATGCTCTTGCCTGTTTTCGTATCAAGCTGATATGTGCTGCAGGCCCACGCTTTTTCGGTGAATTTCGTCCAGTAGACGAAACTCCCGCGGGCGGCTGTTATATACGCGTACACATCGCCGTTATTAACAGGCAGGCTGTCTGTCACTGCGGTTTCGCCGGTTTCCAGGGTGAGTTTATTCATCTTGCGGAGCGTGTTATCCTCATTAGTGTTGAAATAGTACGCTTCCGTGCCATTTGTCGCGATCGCGTCAGTGCTGATCCTCCTGTAGCCGGAGTTTTTATTTTTGCTGTAAGAAACGCTTCTTGAGGTGGTCTTAAAATAAAAGGCGCCTGCTTTTTTGACTGATCTGCTGCCCGGCTTGAACACGCGGTATCCTGCAGCTGCTTTTGTCTCTGTCACGCGAGCTGATGAGGCGCCGGCAGCGTATGAAGGCGCCTGTGCCGCTATGCAGCAGGACGCGACGATCAAAGCCAGGCCGACAGCGGCCAGCGGGCGCAGTTTTTTCATGATTTTACCCTGCATAATAACCATCCTTTTCCTACAAGAGTTTTACCATTTCCATATTTGATCAAAATATCCTTTTCTATTGATTATACTCTATTTCCCTCGCGGCGCCCGAAATATATTGAAAAACCGGCCGAAGCAGGGAATTTGACGTAAAATACGGCGGTGTCATGCATACGTCCTGTATAAACAAAATGTGATATAATATAGAAAATATTATATCTGTTTTTTATCATGGCTGATGAAAACGAGGTGAATGTTTTGATCATAAACTCAAGGAAAGCGCGGGCCCGGGCCGCAGCGGCTCTCGCCCTGATATTGGCAGCTTCCTGCCTGTTCCCCGCGGCATCATACGCGGCGGGAAAAGCGGGAAAAAGTGAAAAAATCATTGTAATTTGGGATAAAAGCGACCCGAAGCCGACCAGGGTAAAGTCCATCAGGATCGTAAAGACGGACAGGAAAAACCCTAACAAGATCATGCTCAAATGGAGCAAATCGAAATATGCGTCCTCCTACGAGGTCCAGGTGAAACGCCGCGGTAAAAGCTGGAAGTATTATAAGACTACAGATAAACAGTATCTCAGGATCACTTTGAATAAATCGCTCAACAAGGCATCGTTCAGAGTAAGAGGGACAAATTACCGGAATGGCAGGGTATCAAAAAGCACCGACCCTGAATCATGCCAGGCATATAAGCGCAAGGAAACAGTCAGGAAGACAACGAAGTACTTCGTAGATATGTCTGATGAAAGTTATGGGGAAAAGACCGTTTATAGAGATACTTACGAAGAAGCGTATCAGGATCTCATTGATTACTGGCATAAACACACTACGGGAGAAGATCCGACAGTTGTAAAATACTACGCGGTCGAAGTACCGAAGTCTTCGGATATCTATAAGAAGGCGCTTAATGACGATACATTCGCTCCTATAGTAGAATATGACATATCTGATGATTATAATCCCGGAGGGAAATTAACCGATGAGCTGGATGAAAGGATAGCAAAACAGCCTCCGGAAAAGGAAAACAAGACTTTTGATGAAATGGTAAGCGCTGTGAACGCGTCATATGTAAAAACACATGACGATACAGAATGGCATGTCTTCAAGGTATTCAAATATAGCGACAGAGATAAAGCTATGGAATACAGCGAAAAATGCAATTGGTATCCTATAGATGATTCAGACTATGTTATCAATATGGCATCATCGAAGGATGTAGTAGACCCGAACAAGTGTCCGTTCAAATTTACTGATGGAGTCATTTTCGTAGACTATAGATCATGTGCTAGTTTTGCTTTATCAAGCGAAGGCGGCTGGTATGGTCCTTCCATATGTCATGTAAGCAGTTCTACAGACGAAACGTATAGCTATAAATGGGTGAAATACAGATAACGGTTTGGCAAGAGGCATTCAGAATGTTTACAGACTCTAGAAAAGCAGGGCTAGGGAACAAGTATAAAGTACTTGTAAAAAGAAATGGCAAATTGAGCGCATGATAAAAGCATGCGCTTTTTTCATGCCTTTACTGCGTCTGCCTGCGCGGGAACTGGATCTGGAAAGACTTTATTTCTGATAACACAGCCGCGCATCAGATTTAACATAAACGCTCCGCTGTCATCATCGCCGCAGCCATAGCCATCGTCATCACGAATAAAACGCTTTTCTTTGAAACTGATCATATAGGGAAAATGCCGTACGAAGAGTAAAAAAGCCGCTGCTCATACTGGAAGTCAGTATTTGCAGCGGCTTTTGATCTGGTGCACCAGAGGCGATTCGAACACCCGACGCACGGTTTAGGAAACCGACGCTCTATCCCCTGAGCTACTGGTGCAGGTACTTTAATAATATATCATCATTCCGGCGGTTTTTCAACGCTGAAATTGATACGCATGTAAAGAGCCGCTGGCAGCGCCCGCGGCTCTCGTTATCCTTCTCTATTTTTTCCTTACGACTTTTACCTTGTAAATCCTCTTGAGGCCTGAGGACGAACGGCATGTCACATTGAAATACCTCGTGCCGACGCCGATGTATATCGTCCCGGTGCCGCTCACGGAGCCTCCCGTGCGGCTCGCTTTCGAAGCGCTGAGCTTGACGCTGGACGATCCCGCAGGGACAGTCACGCTGTACGACGTGCCGAAACTCTGCGAAGACGACTTGATGAGCGTCGTCTTTTTCCCGCCCGCCGTCGCGGTGAGAGTCTTGAGGTAATAGTTATTGTCCACCGACCAGGAGCCAGAAGGCCTGGAGGCCGTGCTCGACGGCATGTTCGTGTAGACCGGGATGTAGAACTGCAGGTTCTTGCTGAGGACGCCGTAAGCCTTGTACTTGCTGTAGACGTTCGCGGCCTGCGATGCCGGGGCGTAGACGGCTGTCATGTAGACGTGAGTGCCGACGTTGGCGAGGCCGTTCCTGACGTTGAAGTGCTCGAGGT
>JBJETC010000322.1:0-6022 GCA_051883115.1 Anaerovoracaceae bacterium | reverse complement strand
AACACTTATCAGAGAGGGTGGGCCAAGCATCCTGAACCCTGATGACGCGAATGCCCTTGAGATGGCGCTCGAGATCAAGGATAAATATGACGACGTAACTGTTACAGTAGTCAGCATGGGACCTCCGCAGGCAATGGACCTTCTCAGGGAAGCAGTTGCCATGGGAGCTGACAGAGGTGTCCTCCTTTCAGACAGAGCAGTCGGCGGATCAGATACATGGGCTACATCAAACGCTGTAGCAGCTGCCATCAAGTACGTAGGCGATTTCGACGTTATCATCGGCGGACGTCAGGCTATCGATGGTGATACAGCTCAGGTAGGTCCTCAGATCGCTGAGAAGCTCGGTATCCCTCAGGTAACATACGTACAGAACTATGAGCTGTCAGAAGACAGAAAGACTTTCAAGGTAGAGAGACAGCTTGAAGACGGATATGAAGTAGTTGAAGTTCATACACCTTGCATGCTCACATGCATCAAGGAGCTGAACACTCCTAGATACATGCAGATGAGCGGTATTTTCGGCGATCCTGATTCAAAGATCGAAGTCGTAAACGCTGAAGATGTCAAAGTTGACCGCACAACGGTAGGACTCAAGGCATCCCCGACAAACGTATTCCGTTCGTTCACACCGAAGCCAAAGGGAAAAGGTGAGATCATCGAAGGAGATACCGAGAAAGAACAGGCTGATAAGCTGCTTATCGGACTGAAGTACAAGCAGGTAATTTAGGAGGATAAAAATGGCAGTAAATTTTGAGGATTACAAAAATATCTGGGTATATGCCGAATCACGTGACGGCAAACTCATGAACGTAGCACTCGAACTTATCGGCGAAGGAAAGAGACTTGCCGAGGATATCGGCGGAGACGAAAAGCTGGTAGCACTGCTTGTCGGCGATGACAGTGTCGCTGATCTTGCTCCTGAATGCTTCGAATACGGTGCAGATGAAGTTTATGTCATCTCACATCCGCTTCTCAAGAACTACACGACAGACGCTTACTGCAAGGTTATCGTTGACGCCATCAACGAGAGAAAGCCTGAGATCGTTCTCTACGGAGCTACTCACGTAGGAAGAGACCTCGCTCCTCGTATCGCGGCAAGAGCTAACGCCGGACTTACAGCCGACTGCACACACCTTGACGTTAAGCTTTCAAAGTACATCAAGTTCGCTGAAGAGAAGACGACACTTAACACATCGAACCTCGATCCTAACAGCGACGACAAGGGACTGAAGATGACTCGTCCTGCATTCGGCGGAAACCTTATGGCTACTATCATCTGCCCGACGACAAGACCGCAGATGGCTACAGTAAGACCTGGAGTTATGCAGAAGATCGAGAGGATCCCGGGAAGAACAGGCGAAGTTACAAAGCTCGACTGCAGCCTTTCAGAGAGCGACATCAGAACAAAGATCGTTGACATCGTAAGATCAACAAAGGAAATGGTATCTCTGACAGACGCTGACATCATCTGCTCAGGCGGACGTGGTCTCGGCGATGCTTCAGGATTCAAGCTCATCAAGGAATTCGCAGACAAGGTCGGAGGAGTCGTAGGTGCTTCCCGTGCCGCTGTAGATTCCGGATGGATCGATCAGTCACATCAGGTTGGACAGACAGGTACAACAGTTAAGCCTAAGATCTACTTCGCATGCGGTATCTCAGGAGCCATCCAGCACCTCGCTGGTATGCAGAACTCTGATGTTATCGTAGCGATCAACAAGGATCCGGATGCTCCTATCTTTGAGGTAGCTGACTACGGCATCGTAGGAGATCTCTACAAGGTCATCCCTGAGATCATGAACGAATGGGATAAGGCAGAGCAGCTGTACGACGAAGCTCATCCTGAAGAGGAGTAGCTTACGATCGGTCATGCTGAGGCTTAAAGCCAGTATGTGCCTTAGATCAGATATCACAGCCGGGCCGCGCGCCCGGCTTTTTTTCTTTAAGGAAGGGTCTTAGCATCATGCGGATCCTCAGGAGGTCTTGTAATTTATGGACATGAAAATGGTTATCATAGAGCCGCTCGGGGTCCCGGAGGACAGGCTCATGAAAATGGCGGCGGAATCGCTGCCGGGTGTCGACGTTAAATGCTATGGGGACCGCGCTGCGTCAGACGACGGTATCATAGAGAGGACTGCGGACGCAGACATAGTCGTTGCTGCGAACCAGCCGCTCTCCGGAGACGCTATAAGGGGAATGAAGAAATGCAAGTTCCTCGATATTGCTTTTACAGGCGTTGATCACGTTGACCTCGACGCTGCGAAGGAAATGGGCATCACGGTCAGCAACTGCGCCGGATATTCCACTGCAGCCGTGAGCGAACTCGTATTCGGCATGCTCATCACGCTCCAGAGGAATATAATCGCCTGCGACAAGGCTGTAAGGAGCGGCGGGACAAAGGACGGCCTCGTCGGGCCTGAACTCGAAGGAAGGACGTTCGGCGTCATAGGGACAGGAGCGATCGGCACGAGGGTCGCTCAGATCGCGCTTGCTTTCGGCTGCAGGGTCCTGGCTTACAGCAGGACCGTAAAGGATATCCCTGGCGTTGAATACGTGAGTCTCGACGAGCTCATGAAGGAGTCGGATATCGTTTCGATACACGTGCCTTCAAATGCCGAGACAAAGGGAATGATAGACAGAGAGCACATAGGCATGATGAAAAAGAACGCCGTGCTCATAAATCTCGCAAGAGGACCGATCGTTGACAGCCGGGCCCTCGCAGATGCCCTGAACGCAGGAAACATCGCGGGAGCATGCGTCGATGTCTTTGAAATGGAGCCTCCGATACCGGAGGATCATCCGCTGCTCTCGGCGAAAAACACGGTGCTCACGCCTCATGTCGCTTTCGCGAGCGAGCAGGCGATGGTAAAAAGAGCAGTCATAGTCTTCGATAACGCGAAGAAATTCATAGATGGCGAACCTCAGAACGTCATCTGCTGACGGATAAAAAAAGAAGCGGTGCCGCAGGCACCGCTTCTTTTTTTATCCGATACTTATATCATCTATCTCCCCGCGAAGTCCTTCAGATAAGGCTCGATGAGATGGAACGGGAGGCCCACGACGTTTTCGTAATCGCCCTCATAATGGTCTATGTATTTTCCGAAACCGCCCTGGATCGCGTAGGCTCCGGCCTTGTCAAAAGGCTCGCCCGTAGCGATGTAGGCGCGTATATCGCCGTCGGTGTACTTTTTGCAGAATACTTTCGTTACATCGAGGAAAGTGCGTCTGAGGGGCATCCCGGGGCTTATGAGCGTTACTCCCGTCGCAACGTAATGCACGGTGCCGTTTATGCGGCTCAGCATTTCGAACGCGTCGTTTTCATCAGCAGGCTTGCCCATGATCCCGTCCTTGCACACTACGGTGTCGGCCGTGACTATGAGGAAGTCGCGATCTCCGTTTTTCTGCGCCTCTTTTTCGGCAAAAAGCGCCTTTTTAAGCGATAAAAACATCACAGCGTCGCGAAAGTCGATACCGTCGGGAAGTGTTTCGTCAACGTCTGTTTTGCGCACCTCGGGCGTATATCCGTGTTTCTCAAGTATTTCCCTGCGCCTCGGTGAACCCGATGCGAGAATTATCTTTTTTTCCATGAATTTTCTCCTTTTGTCGGCTTTTCAGCTCCTAACATTCTACTACATTTTCACTGATCATGGAATTAAGGTATAATGGCCGTATGAATGAACGGAGGCGTAATATGGTCATAGCAGCTGTGCTGGCGGGGGGCGCCGGCAGGAGAATGGGAAACGGCGGTATGCCGAAGCAGTTTCTTGAGGTCGGCGGGAGGCCGATACTTATAATAACGCTGGAGAAGTTCTGTGCCTGCAGCAGGATAGACTGCGTCGTGACGGCAGCTCCGGCGGAATGGGTCGGGGCTACAGAGGACCTGATCGCGGAATACGGGCTTGACACAGGCAGGGTGCATGTGACGGCGGGCGGTAAGGAGAGGAACGACTCTCTGATGAACGTCATAGACTGGATAGACGGGAAATTCGGCGTGGATGATGATACGATCCTGCTCACGCACGATGCGGTGCGGCCTTTTGTGACGGAGAGGATAATAGAAGAAAACATAGATCTCGCTCTGAACGGCTGCGTCTGCGACACGGTCGTGCCTTCGACGGACACTATCGTAGTGAGCGAGGACGGAGAGACGGCATCTTCAATACCTGACAGATCGAAGCTTTTCAGGACGCAGACGCCGCAGACATTCAGGGCGGCGCTTTTCAGGAAGCTGTACAGTGAGGCGGATGAGGAAAAAAAGAGCAGGATGACTGACGCGATCGGCGTTTTCCTTGACGCTGGCATACCTGTGAAACTCGTTAGGGGCGAGGAATTCAACATCAAGGTCACATATCCGTCCGACCTCGCCGCCGCGGAGGCTTTTATGAAAGACGAAAGATGACCGCACAGGCCTTTGCTTTTAGCTGCGGAGGGGCGTTTGCTTGATATTACACGCCCTTTATGCTAAAATTTCATATTTGTAGTAATATATGACCTTATGATCATGGGATAACTCATGGATCAAATGATATGACCGGAGCACGGCGGGCAGAAGAAGATCCCGGTGCGCGGCCGGTACAGGAGGATATTTGAGTACTTTCAGGGAGATACTTTCAGATTATATCAAATGCCGGGGACAGATAATGAAACTGGCAAAGTCAGATATAATCAAGACATACAGAGGAGCTGCGTTCGGATGGGCGTGGGCTATCATAAAACCTTCGGTAACGATCTTCGTCTACTGGTTCGCGTTCTCGGTCGGACTGAGACACGGAAAGCCTGTCAACGGCTACCCGTGGTTCCTGTGGTTCATCGCGGGCATGATACCGTGGTTCTACATGAAAGACGCCATCGTAGGAGGCGCGGGGGCGATCAGGCGGTACAGGTTCCTTGTGCTTAGGATCAAGTTCCCTGTGGACACCATACCGACGTTCGTGAACCTGGCGTCGTTCGCGATAGACTGTATCCTGATAGCGATAATGGTGCTGCTTTACTGGATAGGGGGCTATCCGCCTACGATATATCTGCTGCAGCTGCCGCTTTACATGCTGATGATGCTCGTTTTCTTCAACATGTGGTCGATATTCGCGAGCATGCTGTCGGCGATAAGCGCGGATTTCCTGAACCTCGTCAAGTCTTTCGTGACTGCGCTTTTCTGGATGTCGGGAATAATCTACGACGCGACAGGTATCCAGACACTGTGGATCAGGAGGATACTCATGGTGAACCCTGTGACGATCATCGTCAACGGATTCAGGTACACCCTCGTTTACCACAGATGGTTCTGGGAATTTCCTCATCAGATGAGGAACTACTGCATCCTGCTCGTCATCATGACGATGCTGGCATGCTGGGCGTATAAAAAGCTCGTCAAGGATATACCTGACGTTTTGTAAATATTTTTAACAGGAAAAAATGAGTAAAAAAGAGTCTAAAAAGAAGTCAAAGGGCAGGAACGCGACTACTCTGGCTCAGTCCGTCGACGGCACGAGATCAGTCCGCAAAGCCCATGAAAATGTCGATATCTATGATGAGAGCAATGTCGTCATAGAATTCAGGCATATAACTAAGACATACAAGCTTTACAAGGATGACAGGCAGAGACTCAAGGCGGTTTTCAACAAGAACGTGAAGTGCCTCAAGAGCAATGCCATAAACGATTTTTCGGCTAAGATCCATAAGGGAGAGGCGGTAGCGCTTTTCGGAAGGAACGGCGCGGGCAAGTCCACTCTCCTCAAGATGGTGACAGGTGTCACGTTCCCGACAAAGGGCGAGGTCACAGTGAACGGCCGCGTGAGCGCGCTGCTCGAGCTGACTGCCGGATTCGACCCGGAATTCACGGGCAGGGAGAACATCTATTTCAGGGGACACCTTCTCGGCATGACGACAGAGGAGATACAGAAACTCGAACCTGTCGTCGAGAATTTCGCCGAGCTCGGCGACTACATGGATCAGCCGGTCAGGACGTATTCGAGCGGAATGAAGGCGAGGCTCGGGTTCGCGATCAATGTGAACATAGAGCCTGAAA
>JBJETC010000321.1:0-6054 GCA_051883115.1 Anaerovoracaceae bacterium | reverse complement strand
CAGTAGGCAGGGCCGAAAAAAATGAGCGATCCTCATTCCAGTAGGCAGAAAGGTATGATATGAAATCTTATATCGCAAGACCGTCCGAGATCGAGCATAAGTGGTATGTTGTCGACGCAGACGGACAGACATTGGGAAGACTTGCTTCACAGGTCGCTTCGATCCTCAGGGGCAAGAACAAGCCGACTTTCTCTACAAACATCGACTGCGGTGATTATGTCATCGTTGTAAACGCCGAGAAGATCAAAGTCACAGGAAAGAAACTCCACGACAAGATCTACGTTTCCTATTCCGGATTCCCAGGCGGAAAGAAGGAAGTCACTCTCCAGGAAATGCTCGACAAGAAGCCTGAAGAGGTCATCAAGCACGCAGTCAAGGGCATGCTTCCTGACGGAAAGCTCGGAAGACAGATGTTCAAGAAGTTAAAGGTTTACACAGGACCTGAGCACAAGCATGAGGCTCAGAAGCCTGAGAAGATCGAGTTTTAGGGAGAGGAGGAAAGATAAATGGCTAAATTAGAGTACAGAGGCACAGGCCGCAGGAAATCATCAGTAGCTAGAGTCAGACTTCTCCCGGGAACAGGAAAGGTTACTATCAATAAGAAGTCTATTGACGAGTACCTCCCTTCGGATCTTCTCAAGAACGAAGTCACAGCTCCTTTCAAGGCAGCTGACTGCGAAGGAAAGTTCGATGTCATCGCTCTCGTATCAGGCGGAGGACTTACAGGTCAGGCAGGAGCACTGAGACACGGTATCGCAAGAGCACTCTGCGAAGCAGACAGAGACGCTTACAGACCGGCACTCAAGGCTGCAGGATACCTCACAAGAGATTCCAGAATGAAAGAGAGAAAGAAATACGGACTCAAGAAGGCAAGAAAAGCTTCTCAGTTCTCAAAACGTTAGTTTTCGGAAGAAATACGATGTTTTTTATCCCACGCCGCGCGCGTGGGATTTTTTTATGCTGCGGATGGCGCGGCCGCACGGCTCTATACGCGCCGCAGGCGTCTTTTTTTTCGGGGACGGGACAAAATGATGCGCCTCATTTTGTCTGCATGCAATAAAAAATACAGGGCGAATTTGTGATTAGTCATTGACGCATGGCAAAAGCATAACTATAATAAAACTACGATGAGCCTATGAGACATAGGCATTTTTATTCGGCTGAGCACTTTATTACCTAACAGTGCAAAAGCGCCGTGAGAGGTCATCGTTTGAATGATCAGGAGGTTGTTATTATGAAAATGAAAAAGGTATTCGCGGTGATCGCTCTTGCGGCGGCCGCGTGCATGGTGTTCGCATCATGCGGATCCAGCGGGAAATCATCTGACAGCGGAGAGAAGAAGTACACTATCGGTATCTGCCAGCAGCTTGAGCATCCTGCACTTGACGCGGCGACGAAGGGCTTCAAGCAGGCCTGCAAGGATGAGCTCGGCGAGGACAACGTCGAGTTCAAGACAGAGAACGCCCAGAACGAGGCGGCAAACTGCACGACGATCGTTTCAGGCTTCGTTTCTGATAAGGTAGATCTTATCATGGCGAACGCGACGAGCGCTCTGCAGGCTGCAGCTCAGGGAACGAGCGACATTCCTCTTGTCGGCACATCGGTAACGAACTACGCTGAGGCCCTCGACATCAAGAACTGGAAGGGCACGACAGGAACGAACGTAACAGGTACATCAGACCTCGCGCCATTGAGCAAACAGGCTGACATGATAAAGGAACTCGTTCCGAACGCAAAGCAGGTCGGCATCATTTACTGCTCGGCAGAAGCTAACTCAAAGTATCAGGTAAGAGGGATCGAGAAATACCTCAAGAAACTCGGATTCAAGTACAAGGAGTACACAGTCTCCGACTCCAACGATATCCAGCCTGTAGCTTCGAGAGCCGCTAACGAGTGCGACGTATTCTACGTACCTACAGACAACACGATCGCAGGCAGCACGAAGACACTCGAGAACGTTGTCATCAACAAGAAGATCCCTGTGATCGCAGGTGAAGAGAACATCTGCAAGGGCTGCGGTATCGCCACACTTTCCATCAGCTACTACGACCTCGGATACGAAGCAGGAAAGATGGCTGCTGAGATCCTCAAGGACGGCAAGGACCCTGGCGACATGAAGATCAGGACTGCAAGCAAGCTCACAAAAGAATACAACAAGAGCCTCTGCAAGAAGATCGGCTTCAAGATCCCTGACGGCTACACAGCGATAAAGGGTTCATGATAAAGGCCTTCCGCGCAGCGGATCGTAACAATGTTTTAACGGCGGCTCTTATGCCGCCTTTTATTTAATTTATAAATCATCACAAGGAGGAAAAATTAATGGATATAACCAGTCTTCTGGTTTCACTGCCGCCTTCGGTGGCCCAGGGCCTCATCTGGGGCATCATGGCGATAGGTGTCTACATCACGTTCAAGATCCTTGACGTCGCGGACCTCTCTGTCGACGGAACGCTGGCGCTGGGAGGCGCTGTGACAGTCGTCATGATCCTGAAGGGCGTTTCGCCGGCGCAGGCGCTGGTATACGCTTTTGCCGCGGGTCTTGTCGCGGGTCTAGTGACAGGCGTGCTGCACACGGTGCTTGGCATACCTGTACTGCTCGCCGGGATACTGACGCAGATATCGCTTTATTCCATAAACCTGAACATCATGGGAGGATCGAACCTCGCTGTCAGCATAGACAACTACAACCTCGTTGTCTCGCTGAGAGACGTGAATCACGCGATACTCGTCGCGGGAATCATGGTCGCGATACTCGTCGCTGTGATGTACTGGTTCTTCGGAACTGAACTCGGCATGACGCTGAGAGCTACAGGCTGCAACCAGAACATGTCAAGAGCGCAGGGAATCAACACGAAGGTCGCTACTGTCATAGCTCTTTCGCTGTCAAACGGCATCGTTGCCTACGCAGGCGGACTCATCGCTCAGTACCAGGGAAACGCTGACGTAAACATGGGCAGAGGCGCCATCGTTATCGGCCTTGCCGCTGTCATCATCGGCGAAGTGCTCGGAGAAGCGATATTCAAGAGCCATCTGAATTTCGCCGGAAGGCTGATTTTCGCCGCGATCGGCGCTGTGATCTACTACATCGTCATCACGTTCGTCCTCTGGCTCGGACTGCCTTCGGAAGACATGAAGCTCTTCTCGGCTATAGTAGTAGCGATCTTCCTCGCTATACCTTACCTTAAGAAGCAGCACGCGACTTCGTTCAAGAAAGCAGCTAAGGCAGCGAAGAAGGGAGGCGAGGAGAATGCTTGAGTTAAGACATGTATCTAAGACATTCAATAAGGGCACAGTCAATGAAAAAGTGGCGCTCGACGACGTATCTCTGAAGCTCGAAAACGGTGATTTCGTAACGGTCATCGGCGGGAACGGCGCCGGAAAATCCACGATGCTCAACGCCATTGCAGGTGTATGGGCTGTAGACTCAGGCCAGATAATCGTTGACGGCGTAGATGTCACAGGCATCCCCGAACACAAGCGCGCGAAATTCCTCGGCCGTGTCTTCCAGGACCCTATGAACGGGACGGCCGCGACGATGCAGATCGATGAAAACATGGCTCTCGCAAGGAGGAGAGGCTCCGGAAGATCTCTCAGATGGGGGATCTCGAAAAAAGAGAGAGAAGAATATGCTGAGATGCTTGCACCGCTCAACCTCGGCCTGGAAAAAAGGATGACTTCGAAGGTCGGCCTTTTGTCAGGCGGACAGAGACAGGCGATAACGCTCCTCATGGCCGCGATGAATAACCCGAGCCTCCTTTTGCTCGATGAGCACACGGCTGCCCTCGACCCTAAGACGGCTGCCAAGGTCCTCGCGCTCTCCGACCAGATAATCGAGGAGTCGCACCTAACGGCACTCATGGTGACGCACAACATGCTCGACGCTATCAAGCACGGAAACAGGCTCGTCATGATGAACGAGGGAAAGATCGTGCTCGATATCAAAGGAGAGGAAAAAGAAAATCTCACGGTAGAATATCTGCTCGACGCGTTCGAAAAAGCGAGCGGCGAACAGTTCGCCAACGACGCGGCTCTTTTGTCAAAAGACTGATTCCTGATATAATATATCTGCTAATCCCACTTTCATGAGAGGAGAAGTTGATATGAAAAGAAAAAGATGGATCTTCCTGATCATCATCCTTTGCCTGGCGATCGCGGTATGCGTGGTGCTTTTGATAAAAACGCGCAGCGGCAGTCAGACGAAAAAGACGAATACCGGGAGTTCGAGTGTTACTGAGGAGCAGAATGGCAGCGGTCAGGATACTGAGCAGGCCGATGAGGAGACTCAAACAGAGGACAGCAATGACAGTGAACAGGCCGAAAGCTCTGATACCTCAGGCAATTCCGAGGATCCGGCTAATTACGATCCGACGGAGAACGCTTCAGCGAACTCCACTGTCAGCGCGGTGAAGCAGAAGGCCATCGGAAAATGGAAG
The DNA here is from genome assembly GCA_051883115.1 of Anaerovoracaceae bacterium. Lineage (GTDB taxonomy): Bacteria > Bacillota > Clostridia > Peptostreptococcales > Anaerovoracaceae > Aminicella. Next base: position 1,621 of record JBJETC010000321.1, on the reverse strand, counting down.
AGGACGGGCATCAAGTACAGCGACGGCTCCATCCAGGGCGATGACACTTCGTGCGTCTATAATTTCAAGTCAGACGGCACATATTCTGCTGACGGGAAAAACGCTGACGGCAAGTCATACAACAAGAACGGCACGTGGAAAGTGAACTCAAAGAAGAAGATCGTCCTGAGCGACAGCGTCAAGCTCGCTTTCAACGACGACGGAGACCTCATGCAGTACACGGGATACCGCGACGGCAAGGGGAACAGGCTTTACTACGTCTACACGAAGAAGTAGGGCGCGGAGCCGGGCGGCCGTTTTACTTTTGATCAGAAGAGGGAAAGGTTTTGATAGAAAGCGCTATTTTTGACGTCGACGGGACTCTGCTCGACACGATGCCGACATGGCACGACTGCGGGGCGAGATTCCTGGCTAAGAAGGGGATAGAGGCCGAACCGGGCCTTGGCGACAAGATGTTCGTCATGACGCCTGACACGAGCGCGAGGTACCTTATCAACACGTACGGCATAGACGACATGTCCGTGGATGAGGTCTCGAGAGTGCTGATGCAGGATATGGAGGATTTCTATTTCCATGAAGCTCAGCCTAAGAAGGGCGCGCTGGAACTTCTTGAGGATATGAAGTCAGCGGGGATCCCTATGGCTGTTGCGACGGCGACGGACGGGTACTGCATAAAAGCGGCGTTCGAGCGCCTCGGCATGATGGAGTTTTTCTCGGGGATATTCTGGTGCGACGATTATCATACGACAAAAGCTGAACCTGTTATATTCAACGCGGCTGCGGAAGCCATGAACGCCCAGCCGGAGGCGACGTGGGTGTTCGAGGACGGGCTTTATGCCGTGAACACCGCATCTGAGGCGGGGTACAGGACCGTCGGGGTCTATGATGTCATAAGCAGGAAGGACTGGCCTGCCATGCAGGACGCCGCAGACATAAGCGTCAGGTCGCTCGAGGATTTTTCTGACAAATACGCCGAAACTATTAAAAATTATAAAGAATTGTAAAACTGCTATACATCTTGATTTTTAACAGATAGAATATAGGTTGATATTTTACATGGAAAGAGTGTTGATATGGATCATAACAGGATTTTAGCAGTTGATGACGACCCTAACATAAGAGAGGTCCTGAGTGTCCTCCTGAGCAGCGAGGGATATGTCGTGGATACGGCGGAGAACGGCATGGAGGCTGTGGAAAAAGTCTACAGCGGAAAGCAGTACGACGTGATCATCCTCGACATCATGATGCCTGACATGGACGGCGTCAAGGTCTGCAGGGAGATAAGGAAGAAATCGTCCGTTCCTGTCCTTTTCCTCACGGCGAAATCGCAGGATAAGGACAAGGTCGACGCTTACACGAGCGGCGGCGACGATTTTCTCGTAAAGCCTTTTTCTCAGACCGAACTCATAATGAAGGTGAAATCCCTCATCAGGCGTCAGACTGAGTACGACAAAGCCAGCGCGATGAAGGACGACGGCAAGGCGGCTCTTGCCGAGGATGTCATCGTCGATACGAGGACGCGTTCTGTCATGAAGAACGGCGTAAGAATCAACCTCACAGACAAGGAATTCGATATCCTTAGGTATTTCATGGATCACAGGGGACAGGTCGTTAATAACAA
>JBJETC010000320.1:0-6115 GCA_051883115.1 Anaerovoracaceae bacterium | reverse complement strand
TAATTTCTCGCTGTTCGTTATCTTTGCTGTAAAACAGCTGTAGCCGAGATACTGGGAATCTGAGGTGTAGAATACGGTCTCATGGCCGTAATAGCTGCTGTACTCTATCCAGGTATCTATCTCAGGCGCTGTTTCTTTCTCCTGTTCCGGCTGCTTTTCACCTTCGCCGCCGCTTTGCTGTTCCTGACCCTGATCCTGGCCGCCTTTGGCCGGAGATTTGACACGGGCCGGTGCGGTCCTGGCTTTCAGGATGCTGCCTGACACGGATGCATCGTTTTTCTCAGCAGTACTGCCTGTATCTCCGGTGTTTTCCCCGGCTGTGTCTGCAGCTGCATCAAGTGTCTGATCTGTGCCTGCAGGATCGTCATTTTCATTTGCTGTTTTATCTGCAGCCTGACCGGTTTCCTGTACTGTAACGCCTGCAGAAGCGGATCCGCCCGTAACGGCGTTCCCCCGGACTGCTGCGTTCTCCCGGACTGCTGCGTTTCCTGTATTGCTGCCGGATGACGCTGTCTCTTCTGCGAAGACAGTTCCTGGTACCATTACAGTCGTCATCATGACAGAAATCACAACTGCCATGATCTTCTTGAATGTCTGGCTTCTCATTTCAGTCATCCCTTTCTAGCATAGATGTTATATCTGCAACATAAATAGATATTTGTATTCATATATTTATTACATTTATATTGTATCATATTGAAGAAATTAAATCATTGAATATTAAAGATATTGTAAAATTTATACATAAACGGCAGTCTGTTCTGGAAGGGGAACAAGAGAAAAATCAAAGGGAAATAAGAGAAAAAACTTCTGCGGCATAAAAAATGTCCGACACCCGGCGGGGCGGCGGACAGGTAATGGTTCTCACGCAGCGTATCGATATTGTATTATCGATTTTCCTTTTTCACATCGTTTTTCCTGAGCTCAGTATCGAGCTTTTTTATAGCCTGGAACGTTTTTTCGCTGAGGTCATGTTCGACTTTGCAGGCGTCGTCAACGGCAGTCTCAGGATCTATGCCCATCCTTTCGAAAAAGTCGGACAGTGTCTTGTGCCTGTCATATACGCGCGAAGCTATGTCCATGCCTGAGTCTGTGAGGTCGATGAACATGTCTTCGTTCATTGTGATGTAGCCGTTCTCGCGCAGGCGTTTTACGGCGTAGCTGACGGACGGCTTCGTGATGCCGAGTTTCCTCGCGATATCGACTGATCTTATATATCCGTGTTCCTCTTTGAGCATGAGCATCGCTTCGAGGTAATCTTCCGCTGATTTCTGGATCTTCATGTGGACCTCCAAATCGAATATTTCTATAATTATACCATTTTTCAGGTGTATCATCAATTTTCGTATATGTTTTTACCTCTATATGTACACTATAAAACGCATTACTGTTATTGACAAATAACATAGGTTAGAATACACTAATCATGTAATTATATGTATCTAATTTATGTTAGATCTAAATAACGTAATGCTTTGAAACATGAAAGGAGGAACCATGATGCCGATAACGATGGCGGATAACGGCGACACGATCAAGATAAGAAAGATCACCGGGCCGGACGCCGTAAGGCAGAGACTTGCCGAGCTTGGATTCGTCGCAGACGGTGAGGTGACTGTTGTGAACAAGATAGGCGGAAACCTCATCGTCCAGGTGAAGGAAAGCCGCATAGCGCTCGATAAGAGCATGGCGACGAGGATCATGTTTTAACGGAGAGGAGAAGTAATGGCTGAACAGAACGCGGAAAGGAAGCCGATGACTCTGCACGACGCGAAGGTCGGCGACACTGTCACGGTGACGGGTCTGAACGGAACGGGACCTGTAAAAAGAAGGATCATGGATATGGGCATCACGAAGGGCGTGCAGATCTATGTAAGAAAAACAGCGCCGTTTGGAGACCCTATGGAGCTGAACGTGAGAGGATATGAGCTTTCTATCAGGAAAAACGATGCGATGATGATCGGTGTAAAGCTCGTGCCAGAGCAGGCAAAGATGCAGGTCAATACGGCTGCGAAATAGCGGAAGATATTTTTTTACCGCATGGTTAGTATCATCTAATCATAATTAACACTTACGAATTTAAGCTAAAGCAGAATAAAAAGATTTTATTCAGGAAGGCAAGGCAATAGCTGATGGAATTGAAAATAGCGCTCGCGGGAAATCCAAACTGCGGCAAGACGACATTGTTCAACGACCTGACGGGATCAGCCCAGTACGTCGGTAACTGGCCGGGCGTCACGGTCGAGAAAAAAGAAGGCAGGCTGAGAGATCATAAAGACGTGATCATCCAGGATCTGCCGGGGATATATTCTCTTTCCCCATACACACTTGAGGAAGTGGTTTCGAGAAATTATCTCGTCAACGAAAAGCCTGACGCGATCATAGATATCGTGGACGGAACGAACATCGAGAGGAACCTTTACCTCACGACACAGCTCCTCGAGCTCAACATCCCGATGGTCATCGCAGTCAATATGATGGACCTCGTGAAAAAGAGCGGCAATGAGATCGATACGGAAAAGCTTTCAAGAGAACTTGGATGTGCTGTTATCGAGATGAGCGCCCTGAAGGGCATGGGAAGCATGAAGGCCGCGGAGAAGGCGATCGAGCTCGGAAAAGCGGGCACGACGAAGGAGAGACCTCACGTCTTCACGGGAAGCGTCGAGCACGCGATCGCTCATATCGAAGAGTCGATACAGGACAAAGTCGATGAGAGAAATATAAGATGGTTCGCGGTAAAGGTATTCGAACGTGATGAGAAGGTCCTCGAACAGCTGCAGCTCGATGAGGCCGCGCTGCATCACATAGAGAGCCACATCAAGGACTGCGAGGCTGAGGCTGAGGATGACGCTGAATCGATCATCACGAACCAGAGATATGAATATATCCAGGGAGTCGTTTCGAGATGCTATAAAAAGAAGAGCAAGGAGAACCTGACACTCTCCGACAAAATCGATAAGGTCGTTACTAACAGGTTCCTGGCGCTCCCGATATTCGCGCTCGTCATGTTCCTTGTATATTTCGTATCGGTTTCGACGATAGGCGACAAGGTGACGACATTCACGAACGATGTGCTTTTTGCTGAGTGGATCGAGCCGGCGGTAAGGAACTGGATGGAAAATGCCGGCGCTTCTTCCTGGGCGGTATCACTCGTAGTCGACGGTATCATAAACGGTATCTCGGTACCTGTCGGATTCGTCCCGCAGATGGCTATCGTCTTCCTGTTCCTCTCGATACTCGAGGACGTCGGATACATGGCCAGGGTAGCGTTCATCATGGACAGGGCATTCAGGAAGTTCGGACTTTCCGGAAAGAGCTTCATACCGTTCCTAATCTCATCGGGATGCGGAGTCCCTGGCATCATGTCTACGAGGACGATCGAAGATGTTCAGGACCGCCGTATGACGATGATGGTAACGACATCCATCCCGTGCGGAGCAAAGCTCCCTGTTATCGCCGCCATCGCGGGATACATCATGGGAGGCGCATGGTGGGTGGCTCCGCTCATGTACTTCGCAGGTATCGCTGTAGTTATCTGCTCATGCATCATACTTAAAAAGACAAAGATGTTCGCGGGAGATCCGGCGCCATTCGTCATGGAGCTCCCTCAGTACCATATACCTTCGATAAAAGGTGTGCTCCTCCACGTATGGGAGCGTGTATGGGCGTTCATCAAGAAGGCCGGCACGATCATCATGGCATGCGTTATCGTGATGTGGTTCCTCGGAAGTTACGGATTCACGAACGGATCGTTCGGCGCAGCTGACGCTGAGCACAGCCTCCTCGCTGTCATCGGCGGATCGATAGCATTCATATTCAAGCCGCTCGGATTCGGTACATGGAAAGCGGTAGCTTCGACATTCAGCGGATTCGCAGCTAAGGAAAGTATCGTAGGTACGATGGGCGTTATCGCGGGAATCGGCGAAGTAGAGACATATGCTGCATCGATGCACTCAGCATTCGCGGCATTCTTCCCGACAGCTATTTCAGCGATATCGTTCCTGTTCTTCAACCTGTTCGATTCACCGTGCTTCGCGGCTATCGGATCCATGGCCAGGGAAATGGGATCGAGAAAATACTTCTGGTTCGCTCTCCTCTACCAGAACGTAAACTCATACTGCATCGCGCTCATGGTCTATCAGCTCGCGGGACTTGCTGTCGGCCAGGTGGCATTCGGTGCGGGAACAGTCGTGGCGCTTGCTGTACTGGCTGTATACGCTTATCTCCTCTTCAGACCTGATCCGAACAAGAGAAGAAGGTTTCAGGCAAGAGGCAATATGGCAGGTGAAGCGGTATGAAGCCGATAGATGTATTCGTCCTCGTCCTGACGATAGCGCTCTTTACGGCGTGCATAGTCAGGCTCGTAAGGGACAAAAGGAACGGGTGCTCTTCGTGCGCGTTCTATAACGACGGCCGGTGCAATACATGCGGGGCCATGAAGAAATACGAGAAAAAGCTGAAGCGTTCTCAGCGCAGAAGGGACAGGAAGGCAGGAGCGTGAAGCCAAAGAGGAGGTAAGTGGCAGGATGTACAAGACAACTATGGAAGTAGACGGCATGGCGTGCGGCATGTGCGAAGCCCACATCAATGACGCCGTAAGGAAAAACTTTGACGTGAAAAAAGTCAAGTCATCACGCAGAAAAAAGCAGACAGTGATAGTCTCAGCCGATGTCCTCGATGAGGACAGGCTCCGCAGGGTCATATCCGATACCGGATATATAACGGGATCTATAACAGTAGAGACGAAATAAAGGAGACTGTCAGGTCCGTTTATTGAAAGGGGATATACGGGAAGTGCCGGTCATACCGGCATGACCCGTATTTTTTTACCATGATAAGGCCCGCGATAATAGATGTTTAAGAGATCCGCTCTCTGTGTTATATTAAATAACAGGCCTCGGGCAGGCCGGCGGATCAGAAAGCCGGCATGAGAGCCGGGGCGTCAAACAGGAGAGATACATGGAAAATACATATAATAAGCCCGAAGGAGAAAAGGGCTGGGAAATAGTAGAGAGGATGAACCTCCACCACGCGGAGCTCGCGAGCTGGGGATTCAGCCACGTAAAGGCAGGTAGATCTGACAATGTCCTCGACATAGGATGCGGCGGAGGCAGCAATGTCGGCATCTGGCTCGAGACATGTCCCGACGGCAGGGTCACAGGGATAGACCACTCCGAGGTGAGTGTCAGGAAGTCAATAGAATTCAATGACAAGGCAGTCTCAGAGGGCAGATGCGATATACTGAAATGCGATGTCGCTGCCATGCCTTTTCCCGACGGGAGCTTCGACTGGGTATCGGCATTCGAGACGGTATATTTCTGGCCTGGTATTGAGGATTGCTTCAGGGAAGTCTGCCGCGTCATGAAAAAAGGCGGCTCGTTCCTCATATGCAACGAGTCGGACGGCCTTGACGACGCGTCATCAGAATGGGAGAAAAAGATACCTGATACGAAGGTCTACACGGAGGCTCAGCTTACAGAGGCTCTGAAAAAAGCGGGCTTCACTGAAGTCAGGACTGACAGCCTGGAGATGAGACACTGGCTGTCCATCATAGCTGTTAAATAAAAGCGGAGGTAATGACATGGAAGAAAAGACAGAAAAGAAAGATCTTTCCGCTATGACGGCGGACGAGCTCAGGGATCTCATCGAGAGCACGAAGAAGGAAATAAAGGCCTCGAGGAAGACGATAGAGGATCCTACGATATCGACAGGCGGAAAGGCGCTCGAGTTAACTGACAGGATAACGTCTATGCTCGGCCGGCTCGAGGAGGCTGAGGACGCTTACGTGAGGGCCGGCGGCGAGTATGAGCCGACTGAAGAGGAGAAAAAGGATCGCGAGTTCACAGCGAAGGTCCCTTCCATATCGCAGATCATTTTTTCAGTCAATGGGTCTGGCTACGGATACATGAATAAGATATTCAGGATCGGCGAGAGCAGCGTCGTATCGAAGACGGACAAGAAGCTGATCACGGAGGCTGAGGGCGAAGACCCGGACGATCATGAGATCATGATCTCGACGGAGGATTTCCTCAAGGGCATGAAAGACCTGCATATATGGCTCTGGAAAGACAAATACCAGCTGAGTGACTACGGATACATGCTCCTCGACGGGACG
>JBJETC010000319.1:0-6136 GCA_051883115.1 Anaerovoracaceae bacterium | reverse complement strand
GTCTTTACTTTTGAACTGCTGCCCCCGCTTGATTTTTCGCTGCCGCATGACACGAGTGTCAGTGAAAACGCGAGCATCACGGCAGTTATGACAGATACCGCCCTGTAGCCTTTTTTCATGATCATTCTCCCCGTACAAACATTTGTTCTTATTTTACCATACTATGGCGTATGGGGAAAGATGCGATATTGTTTCAAACTTTTCTTAATGTTAAAATGATGACATAGAAAGAATCACATAGATTTTAGGCATTTACTGCGAAAGGAAATGATATTTATGACTGATAAGGAGATCAAGCGCATCGAGAGACTTTCAGAGCTCAAGAGGAACAACATGATGAGCGGCATCGTGTCGCTGGTGATCGGCGTTGTCCTCACGGTATGGCCGGGCATGGCTATGTCGCTCGTATGCAGGATCATCGGCGCGGCTCTGCTCGTGCTCGGTGTGGTTTACATCGTGATGCATTTTTCCAATAAGGAACACAAGATGGCCGGGGGCGCGTTCCTCGTGATGGGGATAATCCTCGCGGTACTCGGTCTGTGGATCTGGTCGAAGCCTGCATGGCTCATCGCCCTCATCCCTCTTCTCGTCGGCATCATACTTGCTGTCGACGGCGTGATGAACGTGGCGGAAGCTGTCGTTACGAGCAGACAGGGCTACGGCGGATGGTGGTTCTCACTCATACTCGCGATACTCACGATCGCTGTCGGACTGCTCCTCGCATTCAACCCGTTTGAAGCAGCCAGCACGGTAACGAGGATCATAGGTATCGCGATGATCTACAGCGGCATCACTGACCTCTGGATCGTCTCGAGGATCGACACGAAGATCCATGACGTGAACGTGAAGGAAGAATAAGGCGGCAGGCGCCCTTTCGCTCAAAGCGTGATATTGACACGCGATGTTGAAATACATATACTATTTACAGAACTTCAGGGCAGGGTGAGATTCCCGACCGGCGGTACAGCCCGCGAGCTCCTCGGAGCATGACCCGTTGAAACTACGGGGCCGACAGTAAAGTCTGGATGGCAGAAGTATATGAATGTCTGTATGCCCCGGTTCGTCCGGGGTTTTTTCTTATATGGATCTGTGCGGCCTGGAGCTTCTGGCTTCAGGTCTTTTTTTATTCATATATTTTAAGATCAACAGAGAAGTTCAAATACATACGTCGGGAGATGATTATTTGACTGACAGAGAAGAAAAAAACGATGAATATTTCATGCGGGAAGCGATAAAGCTTGCCCGCCGGGGCGGCGGATACACCTCCCCTAACCCGCGTGTCGGCGCCGTCATCGTAAAGAACGGCAGGATCATAGGAGAAGGCTGGCACAAGCGTTTCGGCACGCTCCACGCTGAAAGGAACGCCATAGCTGACCTTAAGGAAGATGCCAAAGGCGCGACGCTCTACGTCACACTTGAACCGTGCTGCCACTACGGGAAGACACCTCCGTGCACAGAAGCCATCATTGCTTCAGGGATAAAGCGTGTCGTGGCAGGCTCGTCCGACCCTAACCCGCTCGTTGCGGGAAAAGGCTTCAGGATCCTCGAGGATGACGGCATCGAAGTCGTGAGCGGCGTCCTGGAAAAAGAATGCGAGGCCGTGAACAAGCCTTTCTTCAAGTTTTTCCGCGAGAAAAAGCCTTTTGTCACGATGAAGTACGCGATGACGCTCGACGGCAAGATAGCGACAGCTTCAGGCGAATCACAGTGGATCACCGGCTGGAAAGCGAGAGCTGACGTCCATGAAAAGCGGGCTCTCAATATGGCCGTTATGACGGGCATGGGGACAGTCCTGAAGGACGATCCTATGCTCGACGTGAGAGACGCTGAAGGCATATCGCCTGTGAGAGTCGTCTGCGACACAAGGCTCCGCACACCGCTCGATTCAAAGCTCGTGCAGACTGCCGCGTATGACCATGATGCAGTCTCCGACTGCGGGACGGTAACTGTCGACGGCAGAGAGTTAAGAGTGCCGCGCACGATCATCGCCACGGCTGTCACGAGCCGCAGCAAGCTCGCTCCATATATAGAAGCAGGCTGCGAGATCGTGAACGTGAGCAGGGCCGAAGGCGGAGGCATAGATCTCAGCGAACTCATGGAAAAACTCGGCGAAAAGAACATCGATTCCGTATGGATCGAAGCCGGAGGCACACTTTGCTGGTCAGCGGCAAAAAGCGGTATAGTCGACGCTGTAGCTGCCTACGTGTCACCGAAGATACTCGGCGGCAGCAAGGCCCTGACACCAGTCGAGGGCGCCGGATTTGAACACCTCGCCGACTGCCTTACCATGACGCACACCGTCTGCCGTGCTGTCGGGAGCGATATCCTGATAGAGTGCGACGTGAAAAAGCGCGCGAACAGGGCCGTAGCCGGCGATAAAGACGAAGATCAGAGTAATAACAGGGAAAAAACTAAGAGTAAAAGGGAAAAATAATGTTCACCGGAATAGTCGAAGAAATAGGACATATAAAGGCAATGCCCCCGGCAGGCGCGAGCGGGCGCCTCACGATCGCGTGCCGCAAGGTCCTCGGCTCTGACGACGGGTCCCCGCGAAGGACGATGATCGGCGACAGCATCTGTGTAAATGGCATATGCCTCACCGTCACGAGCATGACATCAGATTCATTCACAGCAGACGTCATGCCGGAAACGATCTCAAGGTCATCGCTCTCACAGCTCACCGCCGGGAGCCCCGTGGATCTCGAGCGCGCCATGCCTGCATACGGAAGGTTCGGCGGCCACTTTGTCTCAGGTCACATAGACGGTACAGGCACGATCAGAGAAAAACATTCTGACGAAAACGCTGTCTGGTACGACATAGACTGCCCTTCCCCGCTCTGGAAGCAGATCGTGGAAAAAGGCTCCATAGCGATAGACGGCATAAGCCTAACGGTCGCGAAAGCCGATGTAAAAAACAGCTTCAGCGTCTCAGTGATACCGCATACCCTTTCGGAAACCGTGCTCGCGGAGAAAGGTCCGGGAGACATAGTTAACCTCGAGACCGATATGCTCGGCAAATACGTCGAGAAGCTGCTCGCATCCGGATCAGCCGATGACAGCGGCTCTGACATAGAGGAGATCAAGGCGCGCGACAAGAGACTCGCGGAGCTGCTTTAAGGATAAGGAATGATCCATGATCAGATATCATGAAATTTAAGGAGACAGTAAAAAATGACAGAAAAATTCAAGTACAACACGATACCTGAGGCACTTGAAGACCTCAGAGCCGGCAAAATCATACTCTGCACGGACGACCCCGACCGCGAGAACGAGGGAGACCTCATCTGCGCCGGCCAGTTCGCCACGACAGAAAACATCAACTTCATGGCAGTTCACGGCAAAGGCCTGATCTGCACACCGGTCGGCAAGAAAGTCTGCGACAGGCTCGACCTCCCTCAGATGGTATCCGAGAACACAGACAACCACGAGACAGCCTTCACCGTCTCGATAGATTACTATCAGACGACGACGGGCATCTCCGCCGAAGAACGCGGCCTCACAGCGAGAATGGTCGCTGACCCGAACAGCCGCCCGACTGAATTCAGGAGACCGGGCCACATGTTCCCTCTCCAGGCAAAACGCGGCGGCACGCTCGAGAGGAACGGCCACACGGAAGCTACGATCGACCTCATGAGGCTCGCCGGTCTCGAGGAAGTCGGCATCTGCTGCGAAGTCATGGCAGACGACGGACGCATGATGCGCACGCCGGAGCTCCAGAAGATGGCGAAAAAATACGGCATCAAGTTCATAACGATCAAGGATATCCAGGACTACAGGAAAAAGCACGATCCGCTCGTCGAGCGCGTCGCTAACGCCAAGCTCCCTACGAGATACGGCAATTTCAGGGCTATAGGCTACATAAACAAGCTCAACGGCGAGCACCATGTAGCCCTTGTAAAAGGCGAGATCGGCGACGGCGAGAACGTCCTCGTCAGGGTCCACTCGGAGTGCCTTACCGGAGACGCTTTCGGCTCCAGCAGGTGCGACTGCGGCGACCAGCTCCATACAGCCATGAAGATGGTGGAAAAAGAAGGACGCGGCATCGTCCTCTACATGCGCCAGGAAGGCCGCGGCATAGGCCTTATAAACAAGCTCAAGGCATATGAGCTCCAGGATCAGGGCATGGACACGCTCGACGCGAACCTCGCCCTCGGCTTCCCGGGAGACGCGCGCGAATACTATATCGGAGCCCAGATCCTCCGCGACCTCGGCGTACACACGATGCGCCTCCTCACGAACAACCCTCAGAAGATATACGAGCTCAAGGAATACGGTCTCGAGATCGTTGAGCGCCTCCCTATCCAGATGCCTGCAACGCCTGAGGACGAATTCTACCTTAAGACAAAGCAGGAACGCATGGGACATCTCCTGAAGTTCGATGATGAAGAAAATGACAGTGAAAACAGATAATCATATATGACCGGAGGTAAAAAGAAATGAACACATTTGAAGGAAAACTCGTCGCTGGGAAAAATGTCAGGATCGGTATCGTATGCGCTAGGTTCAACGAACTCGTAGTGAACAAGCTTCTCGGAGGAGCTCTCGACAGTCTCCGCCGCCACGAAGTAAAAGATGAAAACATTGACGTCGCATGGTGCCCGGGCGCTTTTGAGATCCCTCTCATAGCTGAGAAAATGGTCGATACGGGCCGCTATGACGCTGTCATATGCCTCGGCGCTGTTATAAGGGGCGAAACACCTCATTTCGATTATGTATGCTCAGAGGCTGCAAAAGGCATCGCTCAGACGAGCCTCAGCAAAGGCGTTCCTGTGATGTTCGGCGTGCTCACGACAGATTCACTCGAGCAGGCGCTCATGAGAGCCGGATCAAAATCCGGGAACAAGGGTTCTGAATGCGCTGAAGGCGCTATCGAGATGATAAACGTAATAAAGGAAATAAACGCGTGATATCGCGATTTCACCCTTTTACCGCGTACACGGAGCGGGGGCCGGATTGTCCGGTGCCCTGCTCTTTTTTTATTCCGGCGGTCTTTTTTACAAAAAAAGTCCCGCGTGAAGCGGGACCTGATCTGCCTTTTTTCTTTTATGATTTTCCTTTTTCCCGGAGGCTTATTTATGCCACTCGCTGCCCTGCGGCTCTGTAGGCAGGAAGTTGTTGTAGTAATCGTCGTGAACGGCTTTTATCGTCTTTGTCAGAGCGAAAAGCGCGATGAGGTTCGGTATTACCATCAGCGAGTTGAAGCAGTCCGACATGTTCCATACGAGATCCACCTTCGCGAGCGATCCGAGGAATACGCAGATGCATACGAGGACCGTGTAGAACTTCACGCCTTTTACCCCGAACAGATATTTTACGTTTGTCTGGCCGAAGAAATACCAGCCGACTACTGTAGAGAAGGCGAAGAAGAACATGCATATGGCGATGAAGATGTTGCCGCCTTTGCCGAATACCGTCGAGAACGCATACTGGCTGAGCTCTGCTCCTGTAAGGCCTGTTGGGATCGATTTTGTCGTGAGGATGACGAAAGCAGTCATGTTGAGTACGATGAACGTATCGATGAATACGCCTATCATAGCGGCGAATCCCTGCTGAGCAGGATGATCGACCTTAGCTACAGCGTGCGCGTGCGGAGTCGAGCCCATGCCGGCTTCGTTCGAGAAAAGTCCCCTCGCGATACCTTTTGATACAGCGAGCTTAACTGTAGCTCCCGCAGCTCCTCCCGTAACAGCGCTTGGCTTGAAGGCTCCTACGAAAATCGACTGGAACGCGTATGGTATGTTTTTATAGTTGATAATGATAACGATGAGAGCTCCGATTATGTAAAGCATAGCCATTACAGGTACTACGAGCTCTGAGAACTTCGCTATCCTCGTCATTCCTCCCGCGAAAATGAAGAGCGCGATGAGGGCGATGACTATTCCCATTATATACTGCGGGATGCCGAACGCTGTCTTGAATGCCACGGCGATGGAGTTCGACTGCACGGCGTTGCCCATGAAGCCGAGCGCGAGTATGATGAGCACGGAGAAGACCGCAGCGAGTGCCTTGCCGAATCTTCCCGTGAACGCGGCCCTGATATAGTAAACAGGTCCGCCTGTTATCTGTCCGTCCTCGCCTATTCTCTTGTATTTCTGGGCCATAACGGCTTCGGAGAATATCGTGGCCATCCCGAAGA
>JBJETC010000318.1:0-6148 GCA_051883115.1 Anaerovoracaceae bacterium | reverse complement strand
GGCCGATGAGGCCGCGAAGCTCATAAGGAGCGGAGAAATGGTCGCAGTCAGCGGGTTCACGAGCGTGAGCTATCCTAAGGCTGTCCCTGAAGCGCTCGCGAAGAGAGATGACGTAAAGGACATCACTATCTGCGTGGGCGCAGCCGTCGGAGACGAGATAGACGGACTCCTCGTCCGCCGCGGCATCATGTCAAGGCGCTTCGGCCACCAGTCGAACAAAGACCTCAGGAACGCCGTGAACAGCGGCAAGGTCCAGTTCAGCGACATACACATCTCCGTGCTCCCGATGATGATGAACCAGCACACAGGACCTGAGATCGATACGGCGATCGTTGAATGCACGGCGGTCACGGAAAAGGGTCTTTACTTCGGCGCTTCATCAGGCTCCGCAGACGCGGCCGTGAGGAACGCGAAGAAAGTAATAATAGAAGTAAACGAAGCCCTGCCTGAAGGCCTTATGGAAATGCACGACATTTTCAACGTAGGCCTCCCTCCGAAGGCCAGGATCATTCCTGTAAAAAAGCCTTCAGACAGGATAGGGCATCCGTACATCAAGGTGCCTAAGAGAAAAATAGCTGCGATAGTCATGACGAACAGGCTCGAACCTGGGCAGAAGTTCAAGGAAGGAACAGAAGCCACAGAGCAGATCGGAGAGAACATCGTTGATTTTCTCAAAGGCGAGATAAAGGCAGGAAGGCTTCCTGAAGACCCGGGACCTATACAGTCAGGCGTGGGATCGGTTGGGAACGCAGTCCTTTCATCGCTCGCGTCGAGCGGGTTCAGGGGGCTCAGCATGTACACGGAAGTCATGCAGGACTCATGTCTCGACCTTCTCGATAAAGGCGTGTTCAAGTTCATATCTACAAGCTCGATAGCACTTTGCGATGACACGAGAAAAAGGTTCTTCGAGCATATAGATGACTACAAGGACAAGATAATAATCAGACCGAACGAGATCTCGAACAACCCTGAGGTCATAAGGCGTCTCGGCGTTATATCGCTCAACACGGCTCTTGAGTGCGATATATACGGGAACGTGAATTCGACACACGTATGCGGGACGAAAATCATGAACGGGCTCGGCGGAAGCGGAGACTTCGCGAGGGCCTCGAGGATCAGCATTTTTTCCACACCTTCTACGGCAAAGGGCGGAAAGATCTCAAGCATAGTGCCTATGGTGTCTCACGTCGACCAGACTGAGCACGACGTTGACGTCATAGTTACAGAATACGGCGTGGCAGACCTCAGATGGACCACGCCTAAGGAAAGAGCAAAGCTCATCATCGAGAACTGCGCTCACCCTGACTACAGGGAGATGCTCATGGATTACTACGAGCATGCTCTCGAAGTTTCGGCGGGGAAGCATACGCCGCATGACCTGACACAGGCTCTGTCATGGCATCAGCGCTTTCTCGACACAGGCTCGATGAAGACAGAGTAAATTTTTTTCATAAGTTATTTTTCAGGATGAAAGACAGAATGAGGACAGAAAGAGGAACAGTAATGAAGGACTACAGATTTTCAATACCGCAGGACATTGAATTCGGGGCAGGCTCTCTGAATAAGCTGCCGCAGATAATAAATGATGAGGGTATCAAGAGCGTTTTCCTGGTTTCGGATCACAACCTGGAAAAGATCGGTGCAGTTAAAAAAGTACAGGATATCCTGGATGCGGATGGAATAAAGAACACTGTATTCCTTGACCTTGTGCCGAATCCTCCTGTGGAGACGGTAAATGAGGCGAAAAAAGCATATGAAGCCTGCAATGCCGACTGCATCATAGCTCTCGGCGGAGGCGGACCGATGGATGTCGCGAAGGCCGTTGGCATACTCGTGAAATACGGCTGGGACATCCGCGACTACGAGGGCAATTTCAAAGTACCGGGCCCTATAGCGCCGGTCATAGCCATTCCGACGACAGCCGGGACAGGGAGCGAAGTAACGGCTTCGGCTGTTATCACTGATAATGAGAGAAATGTGAAGATGTCAGTGATCAGCTACAACATACTTCCTAAATATGCTGTCCTCGATCCTGAACTCATAATGACAGCGCCGGCGTCCGTAGCGGCTGCCTGCGGTGTGGACGCCCTTGTCCATGCCATGGAAGCATATATGTCTACGCAGGCGTCACCTTTCACAGATGCCATGGCTGAAAAAGCGATGGAGCTCATCGGCAGGAGCCTCCGTCAATTCGTCAGCAACAGGCAGGACCTGAAAGCAGCGTCTGAAATGATGGCTGCATCCAACTTTGCCGGCCTCGCTTTTGCTTTCGCGAGACTGGGATATATACATGCGATGAGCCATCCTGTAGGCGCGTATTTCCATGTCGCGCACGGCGTAGCGAATGCCATCCTCATGCCGGCAGTAGCGGAATTCAACGCTCTTGCCGATCATGACGGAAAATATAAAAAGATATACGGCTATATTCATCAGGGTCCAGTTCCTGATGATTTCAAGCCTGAAATGCTCGTTGAAGAACTCAGGGAACTTAACAGGGATCTCGGCATCCCGGCGCACCTCGCTGATGTAGGCGTTACGGAGGACAAGATCCCTGCTATGGCTGAGGACGCTGTAGCTGTCGCGAACTTCAGAGTCAATCCGAGACAGGGAACTAAACAGGACATAATCGACCTTTATAAAAAGTCAATGTAAATAAATTTGTGAAAAAAGGTAATTAAAAGGGGAATTTTCACAAAAAGATCATTTTTCAAAACTTCACCATTGTTATAATTATAAAAAATAAATAATGTCGATATAAAGAAATAATTATTTTAAGGGTGAAAAACAAATGGAATCATCGAAAAAACGTAACATTTACCTTGCGGCAGGTCCGCTGCTTTTCGCGGCGTGCTGCCTGCTGCTCCCATCGTCTGCGTTCACTACACTCGCAAGCAGGGCGGCTATAGGGACCATAGCCTGGATGACATTCTGGTGGATAACCGCGCCTGTTGACTACGCTGTGACAGGCCTTCTGCCGCTTGGGATAAACGCTGTTTTCCAGGTCACGGACATGGCGAACGTGGCTGCGAACTATTCATCTGATACGATCCTCCTCCTTCTCGGAGCGTCGATAATTACTGTGACATGGACAGAGACGGGACTCGACAGGAGAGTCGCGGCCGCTTTCATGAAACTTATAGGAGGCAGCTACAGAAAACAGGTAATATTCTGGTACATGCTTTCGGCGGTACTTTCGGCCGTACTGCCTAACGCAGTCGTAGTAGCTACGATCACGCCTATAGCTTTCTCTATGCTGAAATACATCGGCGAAGATGATATAGCCAACAGCAAGGTGGGATCGAAGATACTGATGATGGTAGCCTACGGAGCCGGAGTCGGAGGGCTTGCGACACCGCTCGGCGGAGCAATGAACCTTGTAGTAGTAGAGTATATCCAGAAACTCACAGGTCAGGAGTTCATGTATGTACAGTGGGTCGTCCGCTTCCTGCCTATAATTGCCGTGATCATCATAAGCAACCTCGTGATGCTCCTTCACGGTATAGATAAAAATGAGACTATAGGAGGCTCGAAGGAATATTTCGAGGAAAAGTACAGAAGTCTTCCTAAGATGACAAAGGAAGAGAAAATAGCGCTCTGGCTCTTCCTCATAGCTACTGTCCTCGCATTCACGAGACAGTTCTATGCGGAGATCCTGCCGGGACTCGTTCCTGCGTACTCCTTCATCATATGCGGCATACTCGCATTCATTTTTACGAAGGGTAACGGCGAAAGACTGCTCCTCTGGAAAAACGCGCAGACGAAGATCGGCTGGGACATGCTCTTCATCTTCGCGGGAGGTCTTGCTGTAGGGACGATGCTCAACGAATCAGGAGCGGCGAAGGTATTTGGTCAGTCGCTCGCGAAACTCGGCCTGAACGGCGGTTTCATGACGATCATGATCATTATCGCGGTAACGCTTCTCATGTCGGACTTTACGAGCAACACGGCCACCGCAGCAGTCGCGCTCCCTATAGTAATATCGCTCATACAGGGGATCGGGAAGAATCCGATACCGTACATTTACTGCGCTACGATAGGTATAAACCTTTCGTACATGATGCCTACGTCCATCAGGGCCATCCCTGTGGGATACGGGCTTCAGCCTAAATATATGCTGAAATCGGGCTGGAAGATCAGCATCTGCGTCATAGTCCTCGAATCTGTCCTGTGCTATGCGCTCCTCAGATTCTGGCCTGCGTTCAGCACAACAGTATAATACAGACTAGTTAAAATTACGGATCAGCTTCCGGGAAGGCTTTGATATGAACAGTATTATGATCGCTTTTGGCTGGGCAAGCGCTGCGCTTGTCATAGGTGTGATCCTAAGAGCAAAGGTCAGGTTCCTGCAGAACATGCTCGTACCTGCGTCAGTTATAGCCGGTGTAATAGGGCTCGCGTTCATGAACGCGGCTGATTACGGCGGGATAAACGTAGGCGCTGTAGCTGCAGACTTCACGAAAATAGTGAATTCGCTTTTTGTCGTATCTTTTATCTCCATCACGCTGATGGAGCCTGATGCCAGGGAAAAGGAAAGCAGCGGGCAGAAAGGCGTACTGAAAGGCGCGCTCGCCATAGGTCTCACGTGGTGCATCATATTCACTGTGACGCCTTTCCTCGGAGGCCTCATAGCCAAAGCCATCGGCAAGCCTTTTACCATGTCGCCGATCTACGGGATGCTCATACAGTTCGCTTTCTGCATGGGCCCGGGACAGTCTGTGACATACGGGACGATCGTAGAAGGATACGGCTGGAACAACGCTGTGATGACGGGACTCACATTCTCTGCGATCGGTTTTCTCGTCGCGTATCTCGTCGGCATACCGGCCGCGCGCTACGGCATAAGGAAAGGATACGCGAAACACAGCGACAAGATAGATGAGAAAGTACTGAGAGGGTATCTCAAGGAAAATGAGCAGACCCTGATGATGAAAAAAGAGACGACCATAAACTCGACGATAGAGTCCATGGCGTTCCATTTCGCGATCATCGGAGTCGACTATCTGATCGCCATAGTTTTCTCGAAGATATTCGCGCTGCTTCCGGGATATATCGGGACTTCGCTCAGCAGTCTTATGTTCTTAAACGGAATGTACGCCGCGTATCTCACGAAGTTCGTCATGAAAAAGCTGCATGTCTGGTATTTCATAGACAACGACATGCAGAGCAAGATAACAGGATGGTCGGCTGACTATCTCGTCGTATGCTCATTCATGGCTGTAGCGCTGAAGCTCGTGAGCCGCTGGATGGTGCCGATCATCGTCATATCGGCAGTCGGCACGCTCGTGACTTATATCCTCTGCGTCTACTTCGGCCAGAGGGTCGGGAGCTCGTGCGACTTCGAGAAGTTCCTCGGCCTCTACGGCATGGCGTGCGGGACGGCTCCTACAGGCATATCGCTCATCAGGATCGCTGATCCGGGATTCAAGACGACAGCCTGCCTCGAGCTTGGAGCAAGCAACCCTGTGTGCAATATCTGCAACATCCCGACGTATCTTCTGATACTCGGATTTGCCGCAGGTCAGTTCAGCTTCAGGACGACGATAATAGGGCTTGCCGCCATAACAGTGGCGCTCCTGATAGGATATAAGGTGAGCGGGTGCTGGGGAAAGAAAGTGACATTCGCGATGTGGGGGCAGAAAATGAAAGATGCTCCGGCGGATGCAGAGTAAATTCATCATGAACAAAGACACGATTTGCAAAGAACGGCTCATTGCCGTTCTTTTTTTGATGGAATGGCATTTTTTCCAAAAATAAGTGGTTTTGGCGTCCGGAATTATTTATAATGAAAAAAACGTTTTCACAATATTTTTTTCGATATGTTTCTGAAAAATTACGATATAAAAAATCTTAAATACGACATCCCGGCCGGCATAATAGACGCGCTCGTCACCATCCCTATCGCGATGGGGTACGCTCAGATAGCCGGGCTGCCTCCGGTGTACGGACTTTATTCATCGCTGCTCCCGGTGCTCGTCTGCAGCTTCATGACGACGTCGAAGCGCTTCGCTTTCGGCGTGGACGCGGCGCCTAACGCTCTGCTCGGGACGTTCATATTCGAAATGGGCATATCATTCGGATCGGCGGAAGCCGTGGGCGTGGGCAAGCTCATAACGCTCATGACAGGACTGTGGCTGCTTTTGTTCTATTA
>JBJETC010000317.1:0-6228 GCA_051883115.1 Anaerovoracaceae bacterium | reverse complement strand
AGGTCTCGAGGTATCGACGATAGAGATCAACAGCGAGGGCGTTTCGTACACCCACAAGACGCTGTCGATACTGAAAAAATATCATCCTGATGATGTTTTATGGTTTATAATGGGTTCAGACCAGTTCCTCTGCCTTGAAAACTGGTACAAGGGGCCTGATATCCTCAGAGATTACGCTTTTATCCTGGCCCCGCGTCCCGGCTTTGACAGAGAAGCCACACAGGAAAAACTGGAACGGTATACGGAAGTGTACGGCACAAGCATCAGAGTGCTCCACAATTATCCCCTCGATATTTCATCTACAGATATCAAAAAAGCTGTGAGAGAGGGCAGGAGCATATCCGGCATGGTGCCTCCGGGAGTGGAAAGGTATATTTATGAACACGGACTCTATAGAAAAGTACATAAAGACTAATTATCAGGCAAAAAGAAGGAATCACACGTACGGTGTGAGAGATACGGCAGTCGCGCTCGCAAAGAGATACGGCGCTGACCCTGAAAAGGCAAGGGTGGCAGCCCTTTATCACGACATGGTGAGAAGGGTCCCTGATGATGTCATAGACGACTACATCGAGAACCACGGCCTCGACCCGAAGTACAAGGGCAACGCAAATCTGGCGCACGGACCGATCGCCGCTATCAAGATGAAGGAAGAATACGGCATAGATGATGAGGATATCCTCAATGCCGTGAGATATCATACGACCGGGAGAGCCGGCATGTCGACACTGGAGAAAGTCGTTTTTCTCGCAGACGCGATAGAGCCGAACAGGTCTTATCCGGGCGTACAGGCGCTGAGAGAGGCGTCGAGACAGGATCTCGACAAGGCCTGCCTGCTCTGCCTCGAGCATACGGTCCAGTATGTGAAGAGCAAGGGCGAAACGCTCGACGATCAGAGCCTCGAAGCGTACAGGTATTTCGAAGAGAGAGCTCAGCTTATTCGTAAGCAAAGGAGACAGGATTAATGGAAACAAAGGAAATGGCTCTTACTGCAGCAAAAGAGCTGGATAAAAAGAACGGCGCTGACATCAGGATCCTCGATGTCGCGGAGAAATCATCATTCACGGATTATCTCATCATCGCATCGGGCGGATCGATGAGACAGACATCCGCGCTTGCCGACGCCGTTGAAGATAAGATGGCGGAAGAGGGCATAGATCTCGTTCACTCTGAAGGAAGAAGAGACACGGGATGGATACTGCTCGACTACGGAGACATAGTCGTCAACGTTTTCACAGAAGAAATGAGAGAAAAATACAATCTCGAAAAAGTCTGGGCGGACTGCGACGAGGTCCCTTTTGAGCAGGAGTAGAAAATAATTCAGGAGTTTGGAGTTTTTACGATGGAAGAGAGATACGATTTTAAGAAGATAGAGAAGAAATGGCAGGATTACTGGGAAGAGCATGACTGCTTCAAGTGCACAGAAGATCCTTCGAAGAAGAAATATTACGTTCTGGAGATGTTCCCTTATCCGTCAGGTAAACTCCACATGGGACACGTCAGGAATTATTCCATAGGAGACGTTGTCGCAAGATACAAGAAGATGGAGGAATTCAACGTCCTTCATCCTATCGGATTCGACTCATTCGGTCTCCCGGCTGAGAACGCGGCTATAGATCACGACATTCCGCCTGCAAAGTGGACATGGGACAATATCCACGAGATGGAGTCGCAGCTGAGGAGACTCGGACTTTCATATGACTGGGACAGAGAGGTCGCTACATGCAGCGAGGAATACTATAAGTGGATGCAGTGGATATTCATCCAGTTCTTCAAGAGAGGACTCGCTTATAAAAAGGAGAGCCAGGTAAACTGGTGCCCGAGCTGCAAGACCGTGCTCGCGAACGAGCAGGTCGTTAACGGATGCTGCGAGAGATGTCATACGCCTGTAGGCAAGAAGAACATTTCCCAGTGGTATCTCAAGATCACGGATTATGCCCAGAGACTTCTCGATGACCTTGATAACATGCCGGGATGGCCTAACAAAGTCAAGGTCATGCAGAAAAACTGGATCGGCAGATCTGAAGGAACGAATGTGAAATTTAAGATCGACGGCTCTGACAAGACGCTCGAGATCTTTACAACACGTGTAGATACGTTATTCGGCTGCACATATATGGTAATGGCGCCTGAACATCCTTACGTAAAGGAAATGGTCAGGGGAACGGAATACGAAAAGCCTGTAGAAGAGTACCTCGACAAGGTACAGCATCTCAACGACATCGAGCGTACATCGACGACGAGAGAAAAGACAGGCGTGTTTACGGGGAGATACGCCATTAACCCTGTAAACGACAAGAAAGTACCTATCTTTATTTCAGATTATGTACTTATGGGTTACGGGACAGGAGCCATCATGGCTGTACCTGCCCATGACCAGAGGGACTTTGATTTCGCAAAGAAATTCGGTCTCGATATCATACCGGTAGTAGATCCGGGCGACCCTTCCGTAGATCTTAATGATCTCAAGGAAGCATTCGTCGCCGAGGGAACTATGATAAATTCCGAACAGTTCAACGGCATGAACAACAAGGATGCTATTAGTGCCGTAAGGGACTGGCTCGCGGAAAAAGGCGTCGCGGAGAAGACTGTGAACTTCAAGCTCCGTGACTGGCTCATCTCAAGGCAGAGATACTGGGGATGCCCTATCCCTATGGTTTACTGCGATGACTGCGGATGGGTGCCTGAAAAGGAAGAGAACCTTCCTGTAAGACTTCCTGAAGACGTGGAATTCACAGGCAAGGGCGAATCACCGCTCACGACATCGAAGACTTTCGTCAAGTGCAAATGCCCGAAGTGCGGCAAGGAAGCAAGACGTGAAGTCGACACGATGGATACTTTCCTCGATTCTTCATGGTATTTCTTAAGATACACAGATCCACACAACGACAAGATGCCGTTCGATCCTGAGAAGGCGGCGTACTGGATGAATGTGGATCAGTACATAGGCGGCGTAGAGCACGCCATCCTTCACCTGCTCTATTCGAGATTCTTCCAGATGGTACTTTACGATATGGGACTCGTAAAGAATAAGGAACCGTTCGAGAACCTCCTGACACAGGGCATGGTATGCAAAATGGACAGCGAAGGCGTTTTCAGAAAGATGAGCAAATCGCTCGGGAACGTCGTAAGTCCTGATGAGATACTCGAAAAGTACGGAGCTGACACGGCAAGACTTTTCATACTGTTCGCGGCACCTCCTGACAAGGAGCTCGACTGGTCGGATCAGGGCGTGGAAGGAAGCTACAAGTTCCTCAGCAGAGTATGGCGTCTCGTCTATGATTACACAGAAAATTACAAGACTGATGAAACTGAAATCATTCTCAGGAACAAGGAAGACAAGCATCTGAACTTCAGACTCAACATGACACTCAAGAAGGTGTCGGATGATGTCGGCGGAAAGTTCGCGTTCAACACGGCGATAAGCTCCATCATGGAACTCGTCAACGAGATGTACAAGTACAAGAACGGCGACGTCAACAAGGCCCTGTACAGGGACGCTGTAAAGAAGCTCATCCTCATGCTCTCTCCGTTCACACCTCATATCTGTGAGGAAATGTGGCACCAGACAGGGCATGACACGATGCTCACGGACGAAAGATGGCCGGAGTATGATGAGGCAGCTCTTTCACAGGACGAGATCGAGATCATAGTACAGGTCAACGGCAAGCTGAAGTACAAGATGAATGTCGAAGCTGGTCTTGACAGAGACGGACTGAAAGAAGCCGTCCTGGAAGACGACGGAGTCAAAGCTCTCACAGAAGGGAAAAACGTTATCAAAGTCATAGCTGTTCCCGGAAAGCTTGTGAACTTCGTTATCAAGTGATCGGGAGATCGTAGCCGGGCGCGTTTCTGACGCGCTCAAGAAAGAGGTAATATGGCAGAAAAAGAAGACAGGAAGACGCCTCAGGCTGCTGAGAAGAAAACCACGGCAGGAAAGAACGGCTCAAACGCCGCATCCGGTACGGCTGTAAAGAAGACAGTCAGGAAAAAGACGGCGGCAGGAGCTGAGAAGAAGGATTCTTCGAAGAAGTCAGGCGCTTCTACTAAGAAAAAAAGTACAGAAGGCAGGACAAAAGCAAAGACAAATACTAAGACAGCTGCAAAAGCAAAGACAAAAGTAAGAGCAGCAGCGAAGACTGCTGAAAAAAGCAAGACAACAGTAAAAAGCAAGAGCGCTTCGACGGGATCGAAGAAATCGAGGTCGAAGCAGGACAAGATCGCGACAAGCAAGGTAGAAGCCGACAAGAAACTCAAAGCCGGCATCACGCTTCCGGGCGCAAAATATACAGAGCATTACGAGGACCCGCTCGCAGAGACTGCCGAGATCGGGAAAGCCCTCGGCCTGCAGAAGAAAGCGCCGAGCCACGAAGCAAGAAAGATCATCATACCTAAGAAGAACGGCACAGAGAAGAAAGTCCAGAAGAGGACTGACAGCGTCAAGATAATCCCTATAGGCGGACTCAACGAGATCGGCAAGAACATGACGCTCATAGAATACAGAGGTCAGATACTTATCGTGGACTGCGGTATGACGTTCCCGGATGACGACATGTACGGCATCGATGTGGTGATCCCTGATTTTTCTTACGTTGAAGAAAACGCAAAGAAAGTCAAGGGCATGATCATCACCCACGGACATGAGGACCATATCGGCGGAGTACCTTATCTCCTCGAGAAAGTCAATGTCCCTATCTACGGGACGCCGCTCACGCTCGGGCTCATAAAGAACAAGCTCGACGAACGCGGTCTGACGGGAGATCTCCACGAGATAAGGGCAGGCGAGAAGTTCAAGGTAGGCAGATACTTCAATATCGAAGCCGTCCATACGACACACTCGATAGCTGACGCCGTAGCTTACTGCATAGAGACACCGGCAGCGAGGATATTCCGCACGGGAGACTTCAAGGTCGACTACACACCGCTGAACGGCGACCCTATCGACCTCACAGAGTACGCTGAGATAGGTAAAAAAGGCGTAGACATCATGCTCGCCGATTCCACGAACGTGCTCAGGCCGGGATTCACACCGTCAGAGCAGGTAGTAGGGAAAACGCTCGACGGGATATTCCGCGACGCGGGCAACAGCAGGATAATCATTGCTACATTCTCATCCAACGTCGACAGGGTACAGAAGATCATAGAACTTGCCATAAAATACGGCAGAAGGTTCGCCGTCTCGGGCAGGAGCATGGAAAACGTCGTGGCTCTCGCCACAGAGCTCGGCTACCTCAGGTTCCCGGCAAGCTCATACGTTGAGCTTAAGGATATAAAGAACGTTCCTGACAGTCAGCTCGTCATCATAACGACAGGGAGCCAGGGCGAGCCAATGTCGGCTCTTTCGAGGATGGCAAATGACGTCCACAAGAGCGTCAAGCTCAAGAAGGGCGACATGGTCATATTCTCGTCGAGCCCGGTACCTGGAAACGAAAAGACTGTAACGAGAGTCGTAAACGAACTTTACGAAAAGGAAGTAAAGGTCATTTACAACGACATCGCCGACATCCACGTTTCAGGCCACGCCTGCCAGCAGGACCTGAAGCTCATACATTCGCTCATAAAGCCGAAGTTCTTCATGCCGGCTCACGGCGAGCACAGACACCTCGTGCGCCACGCTGAACTCGCATATGAGATGGGGATGAAAAAGGACAACGTTTTCATCCTGGACAACGGCGACCAGCTCACACTCGACAACAGAAGGTGCATACAGTTCAGACATGTCGTGAGCGCTGAGGACATCATGGTAGACGGCCTCGGTGTAGGCGACATCGGAAGTGTAGTGCTCAAGGACAGGAAGATGCTGTCAGAATCAGGACTCGTCATCGTCTCCGCAGCTGTGGATACGAAAAACGCGCTTCTCATGTACGGCCCTGAGATAGTATCGAGAGGATTCATTTACGTAAAGGAGCATGAGGATGTGATCGAAGGCATCCAGAAGGAAGCCAGAGACGCGATCGAGAAGAGCCTCCAGGGCGGCTTCAGGGACTGGAACACACTCAAGTCCGACGTCAGGGACGCTCTGAGGAAGTACATTTTCTCAAATACAAAGAGAAGTCCTATAATTCTTCCGATTTTCCTCGATGCTGACTGATCGTAAATGTTGTAACTTCAAAATAATTTTGATATAATTAAGCTTGCTGATTTTTAATTTTAGTAGTATTTAAGAGATTTTATATACGGAAAGAGAGTAGATAACCGATGATAAGCGCAGGAGATTTCAGAAAAGGT
>JBJETC010000316.1:0-6290 GCA_051883115.1 Anaerovoracaceae bacterium | reverse complement strand
GTACGGGAGCCCGAAGAGGCCGATGTTCCCGGAGGCTGAGGTACTGCATTACTTAGACATACTCGACGCGAGACTCTTTGACATGTACGATGCACTGTCAGGCGCGGAAAAAGGAGGATTCTCCGAGAAGGTATGGACGCTCGACAACAGGAAGATCTACAAGCCTGCGGGCGACGATGCCGTGATCGATGAGGACGGAGAAGAATGATGATCGGGCGGCCTGCAGGCTGCCTTTTTTCCATGAGTATTAGTTATTTTTTATCGGACTGGTTGAACTATGAAGGAACAGATAAAATGTGTGCTTAGCAGAGTTTTTTACGAGAGTGACGACCACACTTTCTGCGCCGCGGAGTTCGAGTCCGATGACGAGATCTTCACAGCCACGGGAGCTCTTCCTGACACTGAGCCGGGGACGTGCTACGTCCTCGAGGGAACATGGGTCGATAACGCGAAGTACGGACGCCAGTTCCAGTACGGGCGCGCCGACATCGTCATGCCTGAGACAAAAGGAGACATAGAGCGCTTCCTCGCTTCGGGCGTCATAG
Source organism: Anaerovoracaceae bacterium (assembly GCA_051883115.1). GTDB lineage: Bacteria > Bacillota > Clostridia > Peptostreptococcales > Anaerovoracaceae > Aminicella. Next base: position 5,745 of record JBJETC010000316.1, on the reverse strand, counting down.
AAGGCATAGGAGAAAAAACAGCCGCGGCTATAGTGGGCAGGTTTGGGGAAAAATCGCTCATGATCCTCGGGAGCGATCCTTACAGGCTCACGGAAATAGATGGCATAGGGGACAAAAAAGCGGCGAAGATAGCCGCTTCTTTTTCTGAGCATATGGGCTTTATAGACATCGCGGCAAAGCTTTCGGAGATCGGTATAACGCCTGCGGCTGCGAGAAAGATCTACGATGAATTCGGCGACGCCTCCGTAGAAGCCGTGAAGTCTGACCCTTACCGCCTCATCGGAACGGTGAGCGGCATCGGGTTCAGGAAGGCTGATGAGATAGCGGCAGGGCTCGGTGTCGACAGCTGCGATCCTAACAGGATAGCGAGCGGCATACGATGCTGCCTCCTCGAGTACGCTGATAAGGGGAATGTCTATGTACCGGAGGATATCTTGCTTGAAAAAACAGCTGCTCTCCTTGATATAACAAGGGAGCACGTGAAGGACAGACTGGATGCGCTCGCTTTCGGGCCTGACAGGACAGTAGTCGTAGACAAGGTCGACGGTGTGAACGCCGTTTACCTCTATTACTATTACAAGGCCGAGACTGACATAACGAGGAACATCAGAGTACTAAGCGAGACTGAGCCGGCGATGATAAACGTGGATATAGACAGTGTCATAACATCGGAGGAGCATTCGCAGAATATATCGCTCACTGAGGGGCAGCGCGGAGCCATACGCGAGGCAGCGTCTTCAGGCATCCTCGTCATAACAGGAGGCCCGGGGACAGGAAAGACGACCATCATACGAAACATGATAAGGGTTTTCTCGTCAGCAGGCCTTGACGTAAAGCTCGCGGCGCCTACAGGACGCGCAGCGAAGCGCATGGAAGAGGCGACGGGATATCCCGCGTCTACGATCCACAGGATGCTCGAATATTATCGCGATGAAGACACGGGGCAGATGAGGTTCGGACGTGACGCCGATGAGCCGCTCGAGTGTGACGCTCTCATAGTCGACGAGGCTTCGATGATAGACCTTTTGCTGATGAAAGGCCTGACGGACGCTGTAGCTCCGGGCACGAGGCTCGTGCTCACAGGAGACGTGGATCAGCTTCCGCCTGTGCAGGCCGGGAACGTGCTGCGTGACATGATAAACAGCGGCTGCGTGAAGACCGTAAAGCTCGACAAGATCTTCAGGCAGGCCGAGGGCAGCATCATCATAGATAACGCCTACAGGATAAACAGGGGCGAGGAGCCCGTGCTTGACAACAAGAGCGATGATTTTTACTTCCTCACTAGGCAGACACCGGCCTCTATAAAGGACACGATAGTCGACCTCGTTTCGCGGAGGCTCCCGAATTACTATTCGGACTTTGACCCGCTTTCTGACATACAGGTGCTTACGCCTGTCCACAAGGGGATCGTCGGGACGGAGGAGCTGAACGCAGCGCTCCAGCAGGCGCTTAACCCGCCTGACGAGGACAAGCCTGAGAAAAAATGGGGATCAGGCGTTTTCCGCTGCGGCGACAAGGTCATGCAGATGAAAAACGATTACCAGATGGAGTGGGAAATGGCTGACGGAACGTCGGGAATGGGCGTTTTCAACGGCGACATCGGTGTGATCGACGATATAGATACTGATGAAGGCATAGTGACAGTCATTTTTGACGGCGAAAAAGAAGTGAACTATGATTCGCAGCAGCTTCAGGAGATAGAGCTGGCATACGCCGTGACGGTGCATAAGAGCCAGGGAAGCCAGTTTCCTGCTGTCGTCATGCCGGCGTCTGATTTCCCGCCGATGCTGGCCGTGAGGAACCTTCTGTACACTGCCGTGACGAGGGCAGAATCGCTCGTCGTCATGGTGGGACGCAGGCAGTGCGTCTATGACATGGTGAAAAACAACAGCGCCGAGGAAAGATACTCGGGGCTGGCTTACAGGCTCGGAAAGCTCGCGGGTGACGAGTCGGGACTTTATGAGTTCGAGGACGGCGCGGAACTTCCGGGCGGCGATGATATCGATATCGATGAAGATAAGTTCTTTGAGGAAATGGACGAAATGCTGAACTTCGATGACGAGGAACAGCCGGACTGAGAGAACATGGCTGTTTCCGGAAAGGACTTCGCATGAGTGGAGACCTCAGGCAGCGCAGCTTTTTTGACGAGCTGCTCGATCTTGTGTACCCGCCGTCGCTTTACTGCGTATGCTGCGGGAACCTCATAGATGATACGAGGACGTACGGGCTCTGCGATCACTGCATCAGGCATATAATGTGGGACAGGGAGCCGCCGGAGTATTACGGCGGCCTCGGGTCCAGGGCCGTGCAGTGCGCGCAGTACGGGATCTACGACCGCGCGGTCATTTTTTCCCTGAAGTACAGAAAAAACCGCTATGTATCGCGAAACATGGCGGAGATAATGAAGGACAGGCTCGCGCTCACGGGGTTCAGCCCGGACGTGATCGTGCCGGTCCCTGTCAGCCCGAAAAGGCTCCGCGAAAGGGGATTCAACCACATGGAGCTCGTGGGCAGGCACATGTCCGAGATGACCGGGATAGATATGGTGCCGGACGCGCTCGTAAGAGTGAAGGACACGAGGCCTATGAGGGGCCTCGACCCCCAGCAGCGCAGGGACAACATGGCCGGAGCCGTGGCTCCCGGGCGGGGCGCGGCCGATAAGATACGCGGGAGGTCTGTCCTTCTTATAGACGACATCCTGACGACGGGTGCGACGGCCGGAGTGTGCGTGGACGCGCTGATGAGTGCCGGTCCGGAAGATGTGATGTTCATGGCTTTTTCGGGGAGGATGACGCACGCGAAAGGCTTCGGGGATATCTGACTTACAGGCAGAGGACATGGTCCTATGCCTTTTTCTGTATGGGGAAAATTAACACAGCTGTGGTGGAAACTTTACATGGCCTTATAGGATAATTTCAGTATAGAAGATCGCAGAGGCCGGAGCCGCTGGAAACGCGGCACGGGGGAGGACGCCATGAGAACCATTTTACATCCGGGGAATCATCATCAGGAAAAGTCCATGTTAAGGCTTTTTATGGTCTTTACAGCAGCGGTGATAACAGCCGTGCTTATAGCGGGAGCGCCTTCAGCGGCGTCTGCCGATACAAGCGGCAGCACATCCTCGGCTGACACCGCGATCCGTGTGCAGGACTACAAGGTGGATATAAAGGTCAACAAGGACGAATCGTATGATTTTACGGAGCACCTTACTGTCAACTACCTCACGGCGAGGCACGGTATTTACAGGTACATACCTACGAGCACCGATTACGCCATCAGGGACATTTCCGTCGAAGGCGGGGAAAAGAATGTCGTGACAAAGGATGAAAACCGCGTCATAAGGATAGGTTCCGAGGACGAGACTGTTACCGGTGTGAAAAAGTACACGATAAAGTATACGATCGCATATTATCAGGATCACGACAGCTCGAAGGACGTCATGAACATAGACATTTTCCCGGCAAGCTGGAGGTCAGCCATAGACAAGCTGACCGTCACGCTGAACTATCCGGCTGACATGAAATGGAAGTCGATCACGACGTATTCCGGGGCGTACGGAGCTAAGGACAACAGGTACGGCTACTGGCAGAACGATACTGCGAACCACAGGATAGTTTTTACGGCGTATGGCCTTCCTGATCATGTGGGAGCGACCGTCCGCGCGGATCTCCCCGACGGCTACTGGAACAACCACCGCGCAGCCGATCCGTTCGCCATTTTTCAGCTGCTCGCCATAGCAGGCGCTCTTGCGGCGCTGATCGTGCTGAGGCTCATGAGCAGGGGAAAGGATCACAAAGCCGTAAAGACGGTCGAATTCTATCCGCCTGAGGGGATGTCATCTGTCGAGGTCGGATACCTCATAGACGGCGAATGCTCTGAGAGGGATATCACGTCGCTTGCCTTTGCTCTGGCGGCGAAAAGATACATAAGGATAGACCGCGGCGCTGAGGAAAACGGCCATACGTGGAGAAAAAAGAGCGATATCAGGTTCACGAAGCTGGCTGACCCTCCGGAAAAGGAAAAATATCTGAAGAAATACATGGCGGCTCTTTTCGGACCGGATGCGGAAGACGTCGAGCCGGGAACGACGGTCACGCTCGAATCTCTCAGGAGTTCTATAGGGAAAAAATACGACGCTATCAGCCAATCCGTGACGAAGCGGTTCCACGGCCGCAAGCCGCTCTACGAGAAAAAATCGGAGAAGGCGATGAACACCGCCACGCTTGCATGCGCAGCGGCTCAGGGATTTTCGCTGTTCGCTTCATTTTCGGTCTCAGGCCTGGTAGAAGATTCGTGGATCATCACGACGATCGGAAGTTTCGGGTTCGGCTTCATCATACCTTTCATGGGGACGCTCGTTGTTTCGGCATTCAAAACGAGGTTATCGGATAAGGCAGGGAAGTTCCTTCTGAACATCGTCCTGGCCGCGGTGCTTTATCTCGTGTTGGCCGGATTTTCCGCGGCGATGGCTTACATGGCACTGGGGAAAATCCCGGGGCTCGCGCTGCTTGCGTTTGATATCGTCTCGCCGCTCCTCATTTCAGGAGGCACAAAGATGACGGAACGGGGCGCGAAGGTCTATGGCCAGGCTCTCGGATTCAGGCAGTTCGTGAAGGATGCGGAGGCTGAAAAGCTCAATGCCCTTCTGGAGCAGGATCCTGATTACTATTACGAGATCCTTCCTTACGCATATGTTTTCGGCCTTGTGGGGAAATGGTCAGACAAGTTCCGCGATCTCAATGTCGGTGACAATGACTGCCTGTTCGGAGGGCCGTTAGTAACTGGCGCTGCGATATACGGCATGAGTGGCATCGAATCAGGGTTTGACAGCATAGCAAAGGGTATAAAAAGCGAGGTGGCTGAGACATCTTCGTCATACGGCGGCGATTCCGGCGGTGGTTCCGGAAGCGGCGGCGGAGGCGGCGGAGGCGGCTCCTGGTGATGGCGCCGCGGCTGCGGTCTTAGCTGACTTCATTTTTCCGAAAAAACATCTGGAACAAATATCCGCGATTATTTATTTTAATAGGATTTACAGGATTTACCGCGATATAATAACATCAGGGAGATCATGAAAGAAGGCCGGTCATGAACAGGAAATCTAATGTTATTATCGATATCGCGGTTTTTATTCTGGCGTTTGTTTTTACGGCTGCATGCATTGGGCTGTCGCCATTCGATGCGGAAAAATCATATGCGGATGGAGAACTTCAAGGCAAGGCTTATGCGGTCTGGCTTGATAAGGATCAGACGGTCAACGGCGTCGAGTACAAGTACGGCACGTTCGTTTATATCAGGTCAACTGATTATACTTCGGGCAAAAAGATAAAAAGCATCAGCGGGGGAGAGTTCGAAGGTAATGTTTATCGGGACATAGAAACGAAGCGTTATTCCAAAACAGCTGAAACTCCATGGTATTTAGACCTGATAGAACAACATAATGATCCTAAGGTATACAGATGTGTTTTTATTGATAAGATAAAACCGAAATCAACGGCGTGCTGGTTCAGCACGTTTGATTTGGCAGCTTCGATCGAGGGTTTGGAGAAGCTTGACACGTCCGAGACCATAGACATGAACAGGATGTTTTTCAAATGTAATGCACTGACATCCATAGACACTTCACATCTTGACACGAGCAAAGTGACGAATATGAGCAGCATGTTCTTTGGGTGCGGTAATCTTACATCGCTTGACGTGAGCAAGTTTGATACCAGTAAGGTACAGGACATGAGATACATGTTTTCC
>JBJETC010000315.1:0-6376 GCA_051883115.1 Anaerovoracaceae bacterium | reverse complement strand
GATCGACCTCGAGGAGAAAAAGAACCCGATTGGTGTACGCGCCCGGAAGAGGTTTGAAAAATGTTTGACAAATCAGCTTTGAAATTGAACGCGGAGCCGCTCATCCTGAGCGCTCTCAAAGAAGACATACCTTTTGAGGACGACAGCACGGCGGCCGTGATGCCGGAGCCGAAGAAAGGCTCGGCTGACCTCATCTGCAAGCAGGACGGCGTCATATGCGGTCTCGATGTTTTTCAGCGCGTCTTCACTCTGCTCGATGAAAACACGAATTTCGAGATCACGGTGAAGGACGGCGACAGAGTGGAGAAAGGCCAGCTCCTCGGGAAAGTCTGGGGAGACATGGCGGTTCTCCTGAGCGGTGAGCGCGTCGCGCTGAACTATCTGCAGCACATGAGCGGCATAGCGACATACACGGCTGAGACGGCAGCCCTCCTCGAAGGCACGGGCATAAAGCTCCTCGATACGAGGAAGACGACGCCGAACAACAGGATATTCGAGAAGTACGCCGTGAAAACGGGCGGCGGGCACAATCACAGGATCTGCCTGTCTGACGGTGTCATGCTGAAGGATAACCACATAGGCGCGGCCGGCGGCGTGAGACAGGCCGTGGAGGCTGCAAGGAAATACGTTCCTTTTGTCAGAAAAATAGAGGTCGAGACGGAAACCCTGGACATGGTGCGCGAAGCCGTCGACGCGGGCGCCGATATAATAATGCTCGACAACATGGATCATGACACGATGAAGCAGGCGCTCGACATCATAGACGGGCGCGCGGAGACAGAGATCTCGGGGAACGTGACGAAAGAAAACATCGAGAAGATACGCGATCTCAAAGTCGATTACATTTCAAGCGGCGCGCTGACGCATTCAGCCCCGATACTTGATATTTCCCTTAAGAACATGCACGAAGTGTGACGTGAGACCCGCGCACAGGAAGGAGAGCACGACATGAAAGGCCAGGAGCGCAGGATGATGATCCTGCAGACACTCAAGAGCAGCGGCAGCCCTATATCAGGCAGCCGTTTCGCGAAGCAGTTCGACGTGAGCCGCCAGGTCATCGTCCAGGACATCGCAGTGCTTAGAGCCGAGGGGAACGACATTTACTCGACGAACCACGGCTACATGATAACTGAATACTACAAGGCGAGCAGGGTCTTCAAAGTGAGGCACACGAACGAGGAGATAGAAAAAGAGCTGGATCTCATCGTCGATCTCGGCGGCAAGGTGAAGGACGTCTTCGTTTTCCACCGCGCTTACGGCGAGCTCAGGGTCGACCTCGACCTGAATTCAAGGGCGGATATAAAAAAGTACCTGAAAAAAATAGAGACGGGCAAGTCGCGCCCGCTCATGAACATAACATCGGGCTATCATTACCACACGGTACTCGCGGAGAACGAGGAGACGCTCGATGAGATACAGGACGCGCTGAAGGAGTGCGGGTTCCTGGCGCCTCTGCAGGAGTACGAGCCTGTGGATTTCTGGAAGGACAAGGATATAGAAAGCAGCCGCTGAGGCGGAAGGAAGAGCCGGGAGGATAAGCCCGGATAGAAAAGTCAGACATGTATTTTTCGTATACTTGATATTTAACGTTGCATTTCTTTATTCCATGGTATAATAGTATCGTCAGCATCGAAACAGGGTGAAAAACCACAAGATTTTGTGGTCGGTGCTGAGATGCTATTATTTTTTTATGGCATATTTTTTTCACCCGGAAATAATTTTTTGTGATAAAAGGTGACAACATGGGAGAAAGAGGAGAGATCAGACTTTCGGACAACGCGGTCCAGGTGCTGAAAGCAAGGTACCTTGCAAAGGATGATAATGGAAATGTAGTTGAGGAAATACCTGAGATGTTCAGGAGAGTCGCATCCGCTGTGGCATCTGCAGACAGGAATTTCGGCGCTTCGGAAAAAGAAGTGTCAGCGACAGAAGAAGAATTTTACGACATGATGACACAGCTCAAGTTCATGCCGAACAGCCCTACGCTCATGAACGCAGGCAGGCCGCTCGGACAGCTTTCCGCGTGCTTCGTGCTTCCTGTAGAAGACAGCATGAACGGCATATTCGATTCCGTAAAGAACGCGGCGCTCATCCACAAGTCGGGCGGAGGCACAGGCTTCAGCTTCTCGCGCCTGAGACCTAAGGGAAGCACAGTAGCTTCAACGGGCGGAGTAGCATCAGGACCTGTAAGTTTCATGAAGGTGTTCAACGCGGCGACGGAAGCCGTGAAGCAGGGCGGAACGAGGCGCGGAGCCAACATGGGCATACTCCGTGTGGACCATCCTGACATCATGGAGTTCATATCATGCAAGGAAAATCTCTCCGAGATCACGAATTTCAACATTTCTGTGGGTCTCACGGAAGAGTTCATGAAGGCCGTTGAGGAAGACAAGGATTACGACCTCATAGATCCGCATACGAAGGAAGCGGTAGGGAGCCTTTCAGCGAAAGAAGTCTTTGACAATATCGTAGACCACGCGTGGAGAAATGGCGAGCCGGGGATCATCTTCCTCGACAGGGTAAACAATGACAACGTCCTACCGACGCAGGGCGAGATCGAGTCGACGAACCCGTGCGGCGAGCAGCCGCTCCTCCCTTACGAGAGCTGCAACCTCGGGAGCATCAATCTCTCAGCCATGCTGAAGCCTGATAACAGCGGCTTTGACTATCCGCTGCTCGAGTCGACGGTAAGGAGCGCTGTGCACTTCCTCGACAACGTGATAGAGATAAACCAGTACCCGCTTGAAGTCATAGAAAAGCAGTCGAAGGCTTCGAGAAAGATCGGCCTCGGCGTCATGGGCTGGGCGGACGCGCTCCTCAAGCTCGGCATTTCATACGATTCAGAGGAAGCGAGAAAGCTCGGCGGCAGGGTAATGTCGTTCATAAGGTCGGCGGGAAGAGCATGCTCGCATGAACTCGCTGTCAAGAGAGGACCTTTCCCTCTGTTCGAGGAGAGCACGCTTGCTTCGGGCGAGACGATGAGGAACGCTACGGTAACGACTATCGCTCCGACAGGGACGATCTCAATGATCGCAGGCTGTTCTTCGGGAATAGAGCCGATTTTCTCCTACGCATTCAAGCGCCACATCCTCGACGGACGCACGCTCACAGAGACGAACCCTATACTCGCTGAAGAACTTAAAAAGGAAGGCCTTTACACAGACGACATCCTGGAGCAGATCGTAGAGCACGGCTCGCTCCAGAACATATCGCAGATACCTGAGTCTATAAAGAACGTTTTCGTGACGGCACACGACATCTCATACTACGGCCACATAAAGATGCAGGCCGCGTTCCAGGAGTTCACGGACAACGCCGTATCGAAGACGGTGAACTTCAGGAAGGAAGCTACGAGAGACGACATCGCCGACGTTTACAAACTCGCGTATAAGACGGGATGCAAGGGCGTGACCGTCTACAGGGACGGAAGCAGGGACACACAGGTCCTCACTGTCGGAAGCGGCGATGAAAAGAAAAAACAGGAACCGGCGAAAGAAAAGCCGGCAGTTCAGCAGAACGTCGAGCCGCGTCCTCGTCCGGCGATCACGAGAGGATTCACGGAAAAAGTCAAGATCGGCTGCGGCAAGCTGTATGTAACGACGAACTACGATGAAAACGGCATCTGCGAAGTATTCACTTCGACAGGAAAGGGCGGAGGATGCCCGAGCCAGAGTGAAGCTACAGCAAGGCTCGTTTCGCTCAGCCTGCGTTCAGGCATCTCGCTTGACAATATCTATCATCAGCTGAAGGGTATCCGCTGCCCGTCCACAGTAAGACAGCAGGGAATGGGCTGCACGTCATGCCCTGACGCCATTGCGAGAGTCCTCATGAAGGTCGAGAAGGAGATAGAGAGCGAGAAGGACAAGGGATCAATAGATCCTGAAGCCATGGAGCCTATAACTCCTTCGCTCAGGAAGAACGCCAGGGCGGAAATGCCTGAAGACCCTGACGACGAGTCGTCAGAGAGCGTATGCCCTGAGTGCGGCAGCAGTGTCGAACACGAAGGCGGCTGCGTCATCTGCCGTCAGTGCGGCTGGTCAAAGTGCGGCTGATAGGACGGACAGGCCGGACACGGCAGGGACCGGAGTCACTTAAGATCGGAGAAAACCAGCATAATGAATGAAGACAGGTTAGTCATAAACGAAGCGCTCGACAAGATACGTCAGTGCGAAGACAGATACATGCCTGTTAACTCGAAATTCCTCGACATGCATCAGCAGTCAGTTGTGAGGAGCGCGGTGCCGCGTGATACCGCGGCGCGCATAGAGTTTTACGGAGGATATGAGGAGGCAGAACGCGCAGTGATGTTCTGCCTCCCTGACTATATGACACTTGAGGACGCGGCTGACGATGCTTTTTCCGTCATAAGGGCCGTGCACAGCGAAGGCTCTCAGGCCTCGAGGACAGGGAGACCTCTGTCGCACAGCGATTACCTCGGATCCCTCCTCGGGCTCGGCATAGACAGGGCTATGACAGGCGACATCCTCGTGAGAGACGACGGCTGCGACATAATCGTCCTTAAGGAGATCGCGGACTTCATAGAGCAGAATTTCATCAAGGCCGGAAGGAGCCCACTCCACGTGGAACAGTTCCCGCTTTCAGAGCTCAGGGTGCCGGAAAGCAAGGCTGAGGAAGTCCATTTCACCGTGGCATCCATGCGCCTCGACAACCTCGTTTCGTCCGGGTTCAATCTCTCGAGGACAAAGGCGGCCGAAGCCATAAAGACGGGGCTCGTGTTCGTCGACCATCAGGAGGCTTTCAAGGCTGACATGACTGTCGGCGAGGGCGCCGTGGTCAATCTGAGACATAAGGGAAAGATAAAGATCTCCGAGGTCGGAGGCACGACGAGGAAGGGCCGTGTATCTGTAAATGTTATTAAATATTAAAAAATATACGTAATATTTTTGTTGCGAAACCACAAAGTTCTTGAAAAGGATTTTGCCATATGATATACTTTAATCTGCTAAAATACAGAAGGAAAAGGCAGATCAGCCCCTGCGGAAAAAACGCCGCCGGGGCTTTTTTAAAGGAGCGCACATGATAGTAATCCTGAAGGAAAACACGACAGTTGAACAGAAGAACCAGCTCAAGGACTGGCTGAAGGCTCAGGGCCTCAAGGTCCACGAATCTGACGGAGAGTACAAGACGATACTCGGCCTCGTAGGCGACACGACGAAAGTCAACAGAGACATGCTCGAGCTTCTCGACATCGTTGACAGGGTGACGCCTATTTCCGAGCCGTATAAGGACGCGAACAGGAAGTTCCATCCTAAGGATTCAGTCGTCGGATCGGGCGATGCGCTTTTCGGAGGCGGCGAGTTCTCCGTGATAGCGGGGCCTGGCGCAGTGGAGTCAGAAGAACAGATCATAGAGCTCGCGAAAAAAGTGAAGGCGGCCGGCGCGAAGGTGCTGAGGGGGTCGGTCTTCGGCGTCAGGAAAACACCGTACTCATTCCAGGGTCTTCATGAACAGGGGATAAAATACCTTGAGGAAGCGAAAAAGGAAACGGGACTCAAGCTCGTGACGGAACTTTTGAGCGTCCACGATCTGCCGTATTACGAGAACATAGATATCATCCAGGTCGGCGCGAGGAACATGCAGAACTACGAGCTCCTGAGAGAGCTCGGGCACGTCGACAAACCGGTGCTCCTCAAGCGGGGACTGGCGAGCACGATGGAGGAGCTCCTCATGAGCGCCGAGTACATCATGTCCGGAGGAAACCAGAATGTCATCCTCTGCGAGAGAGGCATAAGGACATTCGAGAACTACACGACAGACACGCTCGACCTTTCAGCGGTGGCGGTGCTTCACAGGAAGACGCACCTTCCTGTCATAGTCGATCCGTGCAGCGCGTGCGGCCATTCGGAATACGTGGAGAGCATGGCATGCGCGGCAGCAGCTGCAGGCGCTGACGGCCTCATGATAGAGGTCCACGAGGATCCGCACAAGGCGAAAGTCCACGGTGCACAGTCGCTCACTCCTGACGAGTTCGGCGGGATGATGGAGAAAGTAGGTAAGATCAGAGAGGCGTTATTCAGATGATAGTAGGAGTCGTTGGCCTCGGCCTCATAGGAGCGTCGATGGCAAAAGCTTACATGAGGGCCGGGGAAAAAGTCCTTGTCTACGACAGGAAAAAGACACAGGTCGATTTCGCTATGCTCGCGAAGTCAGCAGACGGCGCGCTTGACGATGATACCATATCGTCGTGCGACGTCATTTTTATCTGCCTGACATATGAACCTTCGATAAAATGGCTGCAGGACAACGCGGCGAAGATAGACAAAAAGACGCTCGTGATAGACTGCTGCGGCCTCAAGAGGAAGATATGCAGCGTGGGCTTCAGCCTCGCGAAAGAATACGGTTTTCTGTTCGTCGG